>JAQGOT010000465.1 GCA_028293465.1 Pedosphaera sp.
TGCCTCGAAATCCAGGCGGCGGCGATCCATATGCCAGAGCCAATGATTATCGGGATCGATCTGTTCGTAGCGCGGATTCTCCTCGCTGCTTTGCTGGTAAACGCTGGAAAGCATGATGAGCCGATGCATCTTCTTGATCGACCAACCTTCATCCATGAAACGCCACGCCAGGTAATCAAGCAGTTCCGGATGCGACGGCGTGTCACCGCGGGAGCCAAAGTCGTCCGGTGTGCGCACGATGCCCTCGCCGAAATGGTGCAACCAAATGCGGTTCACCATCACCCGGGCGGTGAGCGGGTTGTTCTTGTTGGCGATGGCCCGTGCCAGTTCCAAACGACCGCTGCCTTCTTTGAACGGCGGAGGATTGTCCCCCGCCAGGATGCTCAGGAAATGGCGCGGGACCACGGGGCCGCGGTTGCCGACGTTGCCCTTTATGAATACATAGGAGTCCTTGGGTTTGTCCGCGTCCTGCAGCGCCGGCGCGCGGGCAGGGGAGCCGGGGTGGGTGACCACCAACTCGGTGACCGCTTTTTCAAGATCAGCCAGTTTATTCCGGAGCTTGTTGTCCCGGTTGATGAAAGCATTCAAGCGTTGATCATCCAGCAACATGGGGGAGTTGTTGGCATACATGAGTTGCCGGATTTGTTCCTGCCCGGCATCGGGCAACCCCTTGGGTTCAGACGGCGCGTTCGTCCCGGACTTTTTCAAGGCTTCCTGCGTCAGGAGCGCTTGTTGCCAGCGTTGCTCCACGTCGCTAAAGACCGAGGCGTAGCGCGCAGCCACCTGGCTTATCGAAGTTGGAGCGGTGGAAAAACTCCGGGCGATCAGCGGGTTAATCGGTTTAGTCTTCTCCTCGTTGGCGTAAAATTTCGCCGCCAATTCGGGTGCGCGCGTCGGGAACTCAGCCTCGGTTAACCGGGAAAAAGCAACCCAAGGCGCAAAGACCGGGTTGTGCTTGTTCTCCCAGTTCTTCAGATTATTGTCCCAGTTGGCGGCGATTTGTGGGTTCAAGCCCTTCTTTGCCATGAAGGCTGGCCGGGAAATATCATTCGTTTTGTGCCTGAACTCGTGCATGGCCACCAGGTAACCCGCCGATTTCCCAATCATCTCCGCCTTCAACGCCTGGCCGGTCTCACGCTTAAATTGTTCCAAGGCGTTTTCCCGCGCCGTGTATTCGCTGCGAAACGCTTGGTAGGCGGGCGTGTTTGGCGGGGTCTGGATGAGCGGTGCCTCCTTCGGTTCTATCGAGCTGTTGAAGACGCCGTGCAGCGCGTAATAATCCTTCGTCAAGATCGGATCGAATTTGTGATCGTGACACCGGGCGCACGCTGCGGTCAAAGCCATCGTCCCCTTGGCGACGATGTCGATCCGGTCATCGATGATGTCATTGATCTGGTTGTTAAACCGGTTGCCCAAGGTGAGAAAGCCCATCGCCGCCAATGGCCGCTTATCGGCGCCCAGGTCTAACTTGTCCGCCGCGATCTGCTGCACGAGAAACTGGTCATAAGGCAGGTCTTCATTAAAGGCTTGAATCACATAGTCCCGGTAAATGTAAGAGTAGGGATACCGTTCATCCCGATTATTGCCTTGCGTGCCCCGGGTGTCGGCAAAATGAGCCACGTCAAGCCAATGGCGGCCCCAACGTTCTCCATAATGTGGCGAAGCGAGCAAACGCTCCACGATGGTGGCAAACGGGTTCGTCGAATGGTCGGCGAGAAAATCATCCACTTCCTTCGGCGTGGGTGGCAGGCCGATCAGGTCAAAAGTTGCCCGACGCAGCAAGGTCACTTTGTCAGCGCGCGGCGCGGGGCTCAGTCCCTTGATGCCCAGTGTGGCTAACACGAAACTGTCGATGGGAGTTTGCACCCAGTGTTGCGGGTCCTCCGGTTGGGGAATGGTCGGCTTGACCACCGGTTGGAAGGACCAGTGTTTTTTAGCCTTATCCATGTCCACTGTGTATTTGTGGTCGCCGTCGCTGGTGCCAATGCGGGGATCGGGTGCACCCATCTGCACCCATTTTTCCAGGTCCTTGATCTGGTCATCCGGCAACTGCCGATCATTCGGCGGCATTTGCAAATCCTTGTCCTTGTAACGGACGGCTTTGATCAGCAGACTTTTTTCGGGGTCGCCTGGCACAAGGGCGGGACCGGTCTCACCTCCCTTGAGCAAGCCATCATGCGTATCCAGCAGCAGGCCGCCCTTGATCTTTTCACTGTCATGGCTGTGGCACTTGTAACAATTATCAACGAGAATCGGCCGGATCTTCTTCTCGAAAAAATCAAGCTGCTCCGGCGGCAACTTCGTTTCCACGCCGAAAACCGGCGAGGTCGCGCCGAGGACGATAGCCGCCAAAGTGGATATGGAGCCAACGCACCGCAGAATTTTCATGCTGAGACTTGGCTGAAAAAGGATGCTGAACACAGGTTAAGCCATGATGCCATTGACCACATTGCCGAACACATCTGTCAGGCGAAAATCCCGCCCGTTGTAACGGTAGGTGAGTTTGGTGTGATCAAACCCAAGCAGCGCCAGAATCGTGGCATGCAGATCGTGAATGTGAACCTTGTTTTCAACCGCTCGAGCCCCAAATTCGTCGGTTGCGCCGTAGGTGATGCCCCCTTTGACGCCGCCACCGGCCAGCCAGACGCTGAACGCCTTGTTGTTGTGGGTGCGACCGGGCGTGCCACCGGCCATGTTGCCGTCTGCCGTGGGCGAGCGCCCAAATTCACCACCCCAGATAACCAGGGTATCCTTCAACATGCCGCGCTGTTTAAGGTCGGTGAGCAGCGCCGCAATCGGCTTGTCGCATTCCTCGGCCTTCTTGGTCATGGCCGTCTCCAAATTGCTGTGGTGGTCCCAGCCCCCGTGCCAGACCTGGACAAAGCGCACACCCTTTTCCAACAGCCGCCGGGCAATCAACATCTGCCGTCCGGCTTGTGTGTTGTCTCCGTACATCGCGCGGATTTCCGCCGGTTCCTTGCTGACATCGAAAGCGTCGGAGGCTTCCAGTTGCATCTGGTAAGCCAGCTCATAAGCTTGCAGCCGCGCCTCCAGTTGAGCGTCCTTCCGCAGATTCTGGCTGTGAACCTCGTTGAGTTGATGCAGCAAATCGAGTTGTTTGCGCTGTTCGGGTAAGGATGTGTATTTGCTCTTGATGTTCTCGATCAGCTTCTCAATCGAGGTGTTCTGTGTGTTAACCGAGGTGCCTTGATAAGCACCGGGCAGAAAGGCCGACCTCAAATTCTGCGCGGAAACTCCGCCCGGGGACAACGCGATGAACCCAGGTAGATTCTGATTTTCGCTGCCGAGCCCATACGTTACCCACGAGCCAACGCTCGGCTTGGGCAACCGCGTGGAGCCGGTGTTCAGCATCAAACTCGCGGCAATATGGTCAGGGATGTCGGTGTACATCGATCGGACCACCGCAATATCGTCAACGTGCTGGCCGATCAGGGGGAAAACCTCGCTGACCTCCGTGCCGCATTGGCCCATCTTCTTGAACTTAAAAGGCGACGCAAACACAGTCCCGTTTTTGTCATCGGGCATCGCTTTCTCATCGTACTTGTCCAGGATCGGTTTCGGGTCCCAGGTATCCAAATGAGACGGAGCTCCCGAGGCGAAGATATGAAGAACCCGCTTCGCGCGGGCCGGCAGCGGCGGCATTTTCGGGGCGAACGGCGAGAACTCATCCCCACGTGCATCGGGCGGTTGCAACATTCCCATGCCGACCAGGCTGGTCAGACTCAACGCGCCAAAGCCCATGCCCATGCGGTTGAGAAACTGGCGGCGGGTGAAAATGGAATCTTCCGGACGATGTTCGTGATCCTGGCAGGTTTGTTCAATCATAAGCCGTGCTGGTTCGACTATTGCCTTCCCGGCAAAATTCAATTGTGATGATACCATTCATCATGCCACATCTCGTTCTGCTGGCAAGACTTAGGGCGCTTTTCTGGATTGCCCCGGCAAGTAGAAGCTTTGCTTACTTTGGGTCGGTCGCAGCAGAAAACTATTGGTCTTCCTTAATGCTGGCGAACCGCACGCTCGTGGCTTTGGGGTTGGAGACCGCTGCCAGAAAACGCCAGTTGGCGCGAGGATTGAAAACGGTAATCAAATCGCTGACTGAACCGATCTTGACTCCCTTCGCATCCAGCAAGTCCAAATCCACTTTCACTCGCAGGTGAACATTCCCCGAGACGTTCTGGACGTCGCCTGTGGCGATGGCTGCGGTGTCGCCCCGTTTTGGTTGCAGCGCGAACCTGCCCACTTTCAAATCGTTGATGGATTTTGGTGGTCTCGTCTGGGGTTGGGCGATGAGCATCGTCGTGGCCGGGGCCTTTTTGGCTGGTCGATTTAGCAAGACGAGGACCAGTGACCCAAGGCCGAGCAAGATCAAGGCTGCTGCCACGCCAAAGACCAGCGTTAGCCTTCGACGGTGCTTCGCACACGCCCCACAAGCGGGATCCTCAGCGTCGAGCACCGCGCCGCACGCCGCACATTTGGGCAACGGCTTTGGTTCTGGCTCGGAAAGTTCAACAGGAGTCGGCGCCGAAGGATCGGGCAATTGGCTCTTCTCCTTGCATTGCGGACACTCCACGGTCTGCCCCACGGCAGTGGAGAGATACCCGATGATCTCGCCGCAACTGCCACATTTGCATTTCAGATAAATGGTCTTTTCCATGTGAGGCCCAACCACACTGCCGCCGATGCTGACCGGTTACGAATCAACTGACCCCAAGGAAAGCATCATCCACCGCACGATTGCAAGAGTGTTGTGTTGATTTGCAGCGGCACCGTAACCAAGCTCCAAGGAGAACGCAAGTGGCGGGGCGCCAGTCACGCGAGTTGCGGTGATAGCGCTCAGATTTCTGGCCGGCACTCGGCCGGTTGGCAGGGGGCGGACCGGCTGTCGATTCATTGGGATATGAGCCCGCTGAAAACCACGGTGTGCGAAAATCTGATCGCTGCTTTCACCGTCGCGCCACATCCCCCGCGACGAACCGCCTGTTGGGACGGGGTGCGAAGGACACCCCTAACTTTAGTTGACATTCAATGCCAGTTAGCATTAACTCCTCATCAGTTACTTGTAACTTGAGTGGGAACCTTATGGGGAGAACCAGTAATTCCAAAGAACGCATGCTGATCGCCGCCCGCGATTTGATCTGGAAACAAGGCTACTGTTCCGTGACGATTGACGCCATCTGCCAGGAAGCCGGGGTGCGGAAGGGAAGCTTCTATTACTTTTTCGATTCCAAGCCGGAACTGGCGGCAGCGGCGTTTAAGGCACTTTGGGAGGAACTCAAAGCGCAACTGGACGAGATCTTCTCGGCGGGTGTCCCGCCTCTGGAACGGTTGCGGGCTTATTTTCGATTTGTGCTCGCCATGCAAGTCAGCCTCGAGCAGAAATACGGTCGCGTCGTGGGTTGTCCCTTCGGCTCGGTTGGGTCAGAACTGAGCCAGCGCGAGGAACTGGTTTGCAAAAACGCCCGCGCCAATTTGGGTTCTTACCGGAAATATTTTGAGATCGCCTTGCGCGATGCTACCGCGGAAGGATCCGTTAACCTAAAGAACATCCCGTCCGCCGCCCAAAGATTGTCCGCCTACATGGAAGGTTGTTTGCTCCAGGCCAGGGTTCAAAACAGCCTGAACCCATTACGCGATCTCGCCTCCAGCGCGCTCGAACTGATTGGCGTCCGGACAGACTCCATGCCACTGACCAAACGCGCTTTCGTGGCCGGAAACTCCAATGCGTTCGTCGGCTCAAGATTCTAAACCGCTGCCCCGAAGCGTACTCCTTCTTGACCCGCCGGATGATCAGCCGTCTGGGAGTTTGCTCTTACACTAAGTCCCGCTCCGAATTACTGCTAAGTACTGGGGCCGGGGCTTACCGGAGTGTGGTCGCGGGTGACCTTGTTTTCGTTCTCACCCGGGCGCAAGTGCGCAAGTCATTGTCCTCTCGCCTTGCAATCCCCGGGCAGGCGGCCGAATTGTCCTTCCCTGCCGTCGCCACACCCCACCATTTGATCCGCGTGCCGGGGCTGTCTGCCGGCTGTCCGGGTGGCGAAAAGCCCGAGCGAAAAGGCAGTGCTCAGAGCCCGGAAATTTAGATGATGATTGTTACATCAATTTCACTTTCCCGCCATCAAACCGTCACGCACCTGACCCTCAGTATGCGGCGGTGAGACACGGTTTCTCAGATCCTCGGGTGCTCGGCGCATGGGGTAGCGTCGGTTCTTGGGGTGCGCTGTGGTGGAAGCTGCTGATGAACAACCGGTAAAGAGCCTTTACAAACAACGAAAAAGCCAGTTAATATAACCTACGGACCTAACTATGACTGCTTGGACTGACCATCTCGGCAGAGGACCGCTAACCCGGCAAAGCGATCGGGCGCCGTCGTCTGTCACTGAAAAAGTCGAACCGATCAGCCGCGCCCATTATCGGCTGCGGCTCGCCGGTAACACTGCGGACTTGCGGGCCGCTCAAGTGTTGCGCTTCGTCGTTTTCAACCTGGAACTTCAGGAGGGGCTGGAGCAGTCTTATTCCACCTGTCTGGACGCCGACGCGTTTGACGAGGTTTGTGACCACCTTTTGGTCGAGGATTTGCGGACGGGCGAGGTCATCGGTACCTATCGCCTCCAAACCGGGCCCACCGCTGCCGCCAAACTCGGCTATTACAGCGCTCAGGAATTCGATTTTTCGCCTTATGAACCCTGGCGTCACGAACTCGTGGAATTGGGGCGTGCCTGTGTGCATAGCAGCCATCGCAATTTCGTTGTCCTCAGCCTGCTTTGGAAAGGCATTGCCAACTACGCCAAGAGCCATGGCTGTCGGTATCTGATTGGCTGTAGCTCGCTGACCTCGCAGGATCCGGCTCTCGGCCTGGCTGCCTACCGCGAAATACAGCGCTATCTGGTGCCCGAACAATGGCGCACCAATCCGCTGCCTCCCTTTGCGTGCTCCGCCGACCAACCCGCCGTCCACGCTCCCAAGATTCCCAAATTGCTGACGGCTTATCTCGCCCTCGGCGCGAGAATCTGCGGCCCGCCCGCGCTCGATAAGGAATTCAAGACCATCGATTTTCTTACCTTTCTGGACCTCTATGCCATGCCGGCTAAAATGATGGCTCGGTACATGGATTAGACCCGCCGCTGCCTGTGATCAAAGCTTTCCGGGTCGCTTATCGTCTCTGTCACGTGCTGCTCCTGTTCGCGGTCGCTTTCCTCGACTTCACCTTCCGCCTCTGGTTGTGGGGGAAGGCCGGTTCCATTCCCGCCCGCGCCCGGTGGCTGAAATTCTGGGCCGGCAATTTCCGGCGGGCGCTGCATGTAGAAGCGCATTTCGAAGGCCGGCCGCCGGTTCATGGGATTCTGGCCTGCAATCATTTGAGTTACATCGATATCATCGTGCTCGGCTCGCTGCACCCGTTGGTGTTCGTTTCCAAAAGCGAAGTCGCCTCTTGGCCGGTCATCGGCCCTTTGACGCGTTGCGCCGGGACGCTCTATATCGTTCGGCAACAGCGGACGGATGTGGTGCGGTTGGGGCACGAAATGGTCAAGGTGGTGGAGGCGGGGGTGGTTGTCACCCTGTTCCTGGAAGGAACCAGCAGCGATGGCGCCCAGGTCTTGCCGTTTCGCTCTTCTCTACTGGGTCCCGCCGAGGAACATCATTGGCCGGTGACGGGTGCGTGGATTCATTATAGTTTAAGTGACGGCTCGGTGGCCGATGAGGTTTGCTATTGGCGGGACATGACGTTCGGTCCGCATCTCTTCAACCTGCTTTCCAAAAAGCGGATCGAGGCGTTCGTCAGCTTTGGTCCGACGTTGCACGGCGAAAAGGATCGCAAGGAGATGGCGCGCGAACTGCATACGCAGGTTTGCGGACTTAAAAACTCCTACCTCGCCCGGAAAAATCCCGGCGAGCTTTCGGTGAAGTAGCTTTTCACTGCCACGCCGCATCCTCGTTGGCTGAGCATTGCCTCTCGCCTTATCGGCGGCGCCGGACTAGATTGCGGGGAAATCAGGCTTGGGCCAATTTCGCAACCTGGTAACTGAATGAAATTAATTTCCGTGAACGTCTCGGTTCCACGCACTGTTTCCATCGGCAAGCGACCGGTCTCCACCGGCATTTTCAAGGAAGCAGTGGCTGGCAGGGTGCCAGTCCGCAGCCTTGGTTTGGTGGGCGACGGCCAGGCCGACTTGGCGAATCATGGTGGTATCTACAAGGCGGTTTACAGCTATCCCTTCGAGCACTACGAGTATTGGTCTCGGGAATTGGGCCGGACCGATTTTGTCCCCGGCCAATTTGGTGAGAACCTGACTGTAGCAGGTTGGCTGGAGGATGAAGTGCGCATCGGCGACGTATTTAAGATCGGCGAAGTATTGCTGGAGGTCACGCAGCCGCGCGTTCCCTGTTTCAAGCTGGCACACAAAATGGCGCTCCCAGGATTTCCCAAATTCTTCGCCGCGAGCGGACGCGTCGGTTTTTATCAGCGTGTGTTGGTTGAGGGCGAAATTGGCGCCGGCGATGCCATCGAGCGGATCAAAACCGATGCCCATGGCGTGACGGTCCGCGAACTGATGCAGTTGATGTATTTTGACCGGCAAAATTTTCCATTGATGGAAAAAGCGATTGCCGTGCCGGCCCTTACCCCCGGTTGGCGCGAGGAATTGGCCGGGCTTTTGTCCGCCCGTGATTTCGAAGGAAAGGGAAGAGGATGACGCAATGAATGACACAGGACCTGACCAGGCTGCGCGCATGGCTCTACAGCCGGCGCTGACCGGTGAAGCGCAACGCCTGCAAGAGGATGCCGCCCGTTCCAAGAACTGGAAACGCTGGGGGCCGTATCTCTCGGAGCGCCAATGGGCGACCGTGCGGGAGGACTACTCGCCGGACGGGGATAGTTGGAATTATTTTCCGCACGATCATGCCCGCAGCCGGGCTTACCGCTGGGGGGAGGACGGCCTGCTCGGCATCACTGACCGCGAATGCCGGCTATGCTTTGCCCTGGCGTTGTGGAACGGACGCGATCCCATTCTCAAGGAGCGACTGTTTGGGCTGACCGGCCCGGAAGGAAACCACGGCGAGGATGTGAAAGAGGATTATTTTTACCTCGACTCCACGCCCACGCATTCCTACATGAAGGCGCTTTATAAGTATCCGCAGGCCGAGTTCCCGTACGCACAGTTGGTGGCGGAGAATGGCCGCCGCAACCGCCACGATCCGGAGTACGAACTGGCGGACACCGGCGTGTTCCATGAAAACCGGTATTTCGATGTCTTCGCTGAATACGCGAAAAACACGCCCAACGACCTCCTGATCCGCATCACCGTGGCCAATCGCGGGCCGGAAATCGCCACCTTGCATTTGCTGCCGACTCTCTGGTTCCGCAACACCTGGATCTGGGGTTGCACGCACGAGGGCTGTTCCTTGAAACCTCGGATCGCCCACGAGAAGGAAAACCGCCTGGTGTTGGACCACGAAACGCTTAACCGATACTTTTTTGAGATCGGGCCCGACCCTAAAGGGCAGACGCCGCTGATTCTCTTCACCGACAACGAAACCAACTTCGCGCGGTTGTATGGAATTGAGAATGCAACACCCTTCGTGAAGGACGCTTTTCACGAGCAGGTCGTCCGTGGCCGCGCAGAGGCGGTCAACCCTAAAAATTACGGCACCAAGGTTGCGCCCCATTACATTTTGGAACTGAAACCGGGCGAGACGCAAACGGTCCGCTTCCGTCTGTATTCGGCGGAAGAAACCCCGGCCAGCTCTGACCTGGCTGGTTTTGAGAATATTTTCGCACTCCGTCAACGCGAGGCTGATGAATATTATAACTCCAGTTGCGGCGCCAAGCTGACCCCTGCCGAGCGCAACATCGTGCGGCAGGGTTACGCGGGATTGCTCTGGAGCAAGCAATCTTACTTATACATCGTTGACGATTGGCTGAAAGGCGACCCGCATTTCCCGCCGCCGCCCGAGAGCCGCAAGAACGGGCGCAACGCCAACTGGCCCAACGTTTACAGCCGTGATGTGCTCTCCATGCCGGACAAATGGGAGTACCCCTGGTTCGCCGCGTGGGATCTTGCGTTCCATATGATCTTGTTCGCCCGGATCGACGGCAAATTTGCCAAGGAACAACTCGGCCTCCTGCTGCGGGAATGGTACATGCACCCAAACGGCCAGATTCCGGCTTTTGAGTTTTCCTTCTCCGACGTGAACCCACCCGTTCACGCTTGGGCGGCCTGGCGCGTGTATAAAATCGCCGATCGCAAAGGCCAGCGCGACCGGAATTTTCTGGAGAGCGTGTTTCAAAAGCTGCTACTGAACTTTACCTGGTGGGTGAATCGCAAGGATCCGGACGGCAAAAACCTGTTTGCGGGCGGGTTTCTCGGCTTGGATAACGTGGGTGGTTTCGACCGCTCTCAACCGCTTCCGAACGGCGGCACGCTGCGGCAGGCTGACGGCACCGCCTGGATGGCGTTCTACTGCGTGACGATGCTGGCGATGGCCTTGGAACTGGCCCGGGATGGCGGACAAATCCACACGGCTTACGAGGATATGGCGTCGAAATTTCTCGAGCACTTTGTCCAGATTGCTGATGCCATGAACACGCTCGGCGGCACCGGCTTGTGGGACGAAGCCGATGGCTTTTATTATGATCAATTGAAGATCGACGGCCAGGTCATGGGATTAAAGACCCGATCGATGGTCGGTCTGCTGCCGTTGATTGCGGTGGAAATTCTGGAGGAGGACAAAATCAAGGGCCTGCCCGGATTCTACAAACGGTTTCAATGGTTTCGGAAACATCGCAAGGACCTGACCCGTCATATTTCCCATTGTGAGAGCAGCACCGGTGATGATCACGGCCGTTGCCTCCTCGCCATCCCCTCGCGGGAACGATTGGAGCGCATGCTCCGCTACCTGCTGGATGAAAAAGAATTCCTTTCTCCGTTTGGCATTCGTTCGCTGTCAAAATTCCACCTTGAACATCCCTACATCTTCGATGCCGGCGGCGCGCAACATCGCGTGGATTATGAACCCGGCGAATCCACCACGGCACTCTTCGGCGGTAATTCCAACTGGCGCGGCCCGATCTGGTTTCCGCTCAACTACCTCATCATCGAAGCGCTGGAGCGTTACAACCATTTCTACGGCGAGGATTTTAAGGTCGAGTGCCCAACCGGTTCAGGAAAGATGATGAACCTGAAGGAAGTCGCCCGGGAACTCCAGTTGCGCCTGACCAAAATCCATCTCCAGGACGAATCGGGCGCCCGTCCCTGTTCAAGCGGAGATTCCCGGTTCTCCGATGATCCGCATCGGCGCGACCTGGTCCTGTTCCACGAATATTTTCATGGCGAAACCGGCCAAGGCCTCGGTGCCAGCCACCAAACCGGCTGGACCGCCCTCGCCATTCGCAACCTAGAAGACCTGGCCCGCCGGCGGACTTGACCCTACAAGCGGTTCAACGCGCTCAGCACCGCTTTGATGGAGGCCCGCTCGATGTTCGTGTCCACCGCCGCACCCCAGCGCAAGTTGCCGTCAGCCTGCTTGATCTGGATGTAGGCGATCGCACTCGCCTCCTCGCCCGCCCCGAGAGCGTGTTCCTTGTAATACGCCACCTCGATTTTGGGCGCGCCTGCCGACTGCAAACCATGCACAAATCCCGCGATCGGCCCGTTGCCCTTGCCTTCAAAGCGAACTTCCTTGCCATTCCGGAAGATCGTCCCGTGACAGCGCACCACGCCGCTCCCCGCATTTTCGGTGGCGAACTCCCCAAGTTGCCACGGCGAATCCCGCTCGATGTATTCCCGCCAAAACATCTGCTTCAAATCCGCTGCGCTCACCTCGCGGCCGAGACGATCCACCTCTTCGTTCGCGATCGGGCCGAACTCACGCTGCATCTCCTTCGGCAACTCGATGCCGAACTCACTCTCCAACAGATAAGCCACCCCGCCTTTGCCCGACTGGCTGTTGACCCGAATCACCTCATGATAATGCCGGTTGATGTCCGCCGGATCGATGGTCAGGTAAGGCACATCCCAATGCGGCCGCTGGTTGCCCTCCCATTCCGCGAGCCCTTTCTTGATGGCATCCTGGTGGGAGCCGCTGAACGCGGTGAAAACCAGCTCGCCCGCGTACGGTTGTCGCGCGGGCACCGTCATGCCCGTGCAACGTTCATAAACCTCCCGCACCTCGTTCAGGTTCGAGAAATCCAGCCGCGGATCGACGCCTTGGGTGAAGAGATTCAGCGCCACCGTCACGACATCCAAATTCCCCGTCCGCTCGCCGTTGCCGAACAACGTCCCCTCCACCCGGTCCGCGCCGGCCAACAGCCCGAGCTCCGTCGCGGCCACGCCGGTGCAGCGGTCGTTATGTGTGTGCAGGCTCACGATCAACGATTCCCGGTTCTTGATGTTCCGGCACATCCATTCAATCTGGTCGGCATAAACATTCGGCGTCGCCACCTCCACGGTGTCGGGCAGATTGAGAATCATCTTCCGCTCCGGCGTCGGTTGCCAGACCGCCATTACCGCTTCCGAAATTTCCTTCGCAAACTCCACCTCCGTGGCGCTGAAACTCTCGGGCGAATATTGCAGCATCACCTCCGTGCCCTTCAACCGGTGCAGCCGCTCCTTGATCCACGTCGCGCCCCGCACCGCCACCTGGATGATCTCCTCCTTCGACATCCCGAACACCACGCGGCGCTGCGCGGGCGACGTTGAGTTGTAGAGATGAATGATCGCCCGCTTCGCGCCCACC
>JAQGOT010000468.1 GCA_028293465.1 Pedosphaera sp.
AAGCCTGACGGCGGCTACGAAGGCGACGCGAAACTCGCCCACGGCACCGCTTACGGCGCATTCGTCGCGCTCGGCGCTTACGAAGACCTTGGGCAAACGCCGCCTCGCCCGTTGAAATTGATCCAAAGCCTCAAACGCCTCGAAACGCCCGACGGCGCGTGGAGCAACGCCCCCGGCATGCGCACCGGCGCGACGAATGCCACCGCCGGGGCGGTCACGCTCATCCGCCATCTTGGCTTTCCCGTGAACGAGCGTGTGGGCGACTGGTTGCTCGCGCAGGTGCATCCGCAAGGCGGCTTCCTCGCTGTGCCCGGCGCGCCGATGCCCGACCTGCTCTCGACCGCCACCGCGCTGCATTCCCTCGCCGCGATGGATCGCCGCCTGCCAAGCGAGGTTCATGAGCGCTGCCTCGATTTTCTCGATTCGCTCTGGGACGCACGCGGCGGTTTCCACGGCCACTGGGCCGACGACCATCTCGACGCGGAATACACCTTCTACGCCCTGCTCGCGCTGGGGCATCTGAGTTTGTAACGACCGGCTTGCTCCACCTCAAAGGGTTCAGAGCACGGATGAATCATCGCGCTTCTCCAGCTTAAGCAGTTGCTTTTTGACAACCTCGACGCTTTTGGTCAGCTCATAAAGCGCCTTCAACAACTCCCCCTGCGTCGGCGGGTCGGCCAGTCCCGGCACGAGCGGATGAATCGCTGTCACGTTGACGGCGATCTGGTTGACCTGCTCCCGAATGTTTTGAATTGCCGTGCTTCGTTCCATGCCACCAAAATGACCCAAATCCGGCTTGCTCCGCAAGCCAATCATGCTGCTCATCGTCAGTCCAATCAGAATCCTTAGGCCGGGAGGATTACGCTTACGACTCCGCTTCTCACGGCACCAGTTTAAGCCGGTAGAATCGTCGTTGTCACCGGAATAAATGGCGGCGATAAAATTCGTACCGCGCGGCGGCGAAGCGAGGTTGGTAACACCGGCTTGTCCCGCGATGAGTGTTGCACTGTCGAACAGAACGTTGTTGGTCAGGAACTGGACGGTGCCGGTGACGCTCGCGGGTGTAACCTTGGCGGTGAAATTTACGGTAAAATAAGGTGTTTACTTGCAATAGGTTTGCGCGGTTTTTCTTCAGGAAAAGCCGGGAATCAGGTTGGGTTCGAGGCCCGCCGCTCCCGCCATTCGTAGCCCGCTTTTACAAGCTTTACGAAGGCTCTCACTCCCAGGTTGGTTTCTGAAGGATTTCTGAAAGTTCCCACCCTCGCGCATGCAAAGCACTGGGACCCTCGGGGATTGCCTTGGATGTCGCGGTGGTTATGGCGCACCCGAGTCAACGCCAAACGGGTCGCCGCCCTGTTCCAGATAAGTCCCGAAGGTTGGCGACTCCAATTTTCGGACTGCCCGTTATGATTCGTTCCAACCTATTGTCGCCTGTACGCCGCCCCCAAGCTTTCGTCATAGTGAAAGCTGCCGCCTCTGGTGAGCGAAACGGTAGCGGCGGTGAAAGCGCCAACCGCACTCCCTGGACCGCTGTAGGTAAGGCTGGCCTCCGGCGCGTAAACCATGCCGATGAAGGTCGAAGCCGCGCTCAAGTTCAGGACGGTGCAGCCAGGCAGTCCGTAAAGGGAACAGTTGGCGGCGAGGCCGGTGTCATTCACGATTCCACCTCCTGAAAATGTCCCGTTCCCGGCAAGATAAATCCGCAGGCTGGCGCCGGGAGCGATGTAGATGAAGCCACTGCCGCTAACGCTGATGGAGCCGTTAACGTAGAGGACCGCGGCACCGGTAACCACCATTTTTCTGTTTCCGTTGAGACTCACGCCGTCCGGCAGGTTGTAATTACCAGCGCCAATATAATAGAGAAAGTTTGTTCCCTGATAAATTCCGGCACTTGGAGTCAGTCCGGTTCCGTAAATGAATGGCGTGGCCAAATCGTTGAACTGGATGTTCGCATTATTGGCAGCATGGCCCGGTTGGATGCCCGACGCGTTCGACACCCAGGAAATGTCCCCCACCGAGCCGCTGATGCCACTCGTCACTGTGCCGCCGGGGCCGGTCACCACCGAGCCATAGATCTTGCCCGAGCCAACCGAAATGGCGCCCGTGGTGTTCGCATCGGTCAGGACTCTGGCATGCGCTGTGCGTTTGGCGGGATCGTACTGGCCGTTTGTGCTGTAAACAGGGTCGGCGGAATCAAAACTGTCAATCAAACCGCCACTGCTCAGGATTATCTGCCCTTTGGCATTGATACCCCCGCCCAAGGGCTGGCGTGCAGTGACAAGGCGGTAAAACCGCGCACTTGCGGATGAGGGGACAATCGCCTGGTTCCAGCCGCTCACTTGATTGACTTGAGCCGACACATACACCCACGTGGCATCGGTCAAGTTTGATTTGGATTGCAGTGTGAAACCGGTGACGCCCCCAGGCCAGGCCAGCGCCACATTGCTGGCATCAACGCGGCTCACTGTAAGGGTTGGCAGCGGCGCAAAAGTGAAGTCGCTCACGTTCTGATGTGAGAGCACGCTGCCTTCGCTTCCCGTAATACCGATCCAGGCAGTGTTGCCGCCCACGAAGGCGGGAATATCAACCGGGATATTGGTTTGGAACCTCGAGCTGGTAACCGTATCGGTGAGCGTCACCTGTAAGAGGGCCCCGGCGTAGCGGAGATTGACATTGACGGGGTTGCCAGCATCCAGGTTCACGGGCGCGGTGCTTTGGTAGGTTCTGCCGGAGTAGGCCCCGGACAGGTCCTCGTTGCCGACGCCGTTGGTGCCCAGCATGAATCCGCTGGGTCCGCCCGGAGCGCCGGCGTAGATGTTCAGGAGCACCGCCACGCTGGGCGTGATGTTGCAATATGCCAAGCCCCCGCTCTCGTAGCCGAGGGCGTTGGTGCCGCGGGGATCGTTCTGCACCACAAACCCGATGCCGTCGGCACCGCCGCCGCCAACGTCCTGATAGGTGAAGGCGGCTTGGAACGCGTCAATAGAGAGCCGGGAGCTGAACCAGGCGCTGCGGTTCTCGCCGCCCGCGCCGTCGGTGAGGATGAAATTGTTGTTGACGATGCTCGGGCCGCCGTTGACGGTGTCGCCGTTGAGCGCCCAACCGACGCTGTCGAAATCAACGATGCCTTGTGCGGACGACTGAGAAGCCGCGCCAAACAATATTAAGATTTGGAAGAGTTTTTTCACGTTTCTAGGTTTTAGATCCTTCTTAGAATAGGTGGGCGATTGTCGGCCGATTTCAGAATTCCACAAGCCATTTTCTTGACGGAAGTTTCGGACTGCAACCTGGTATCAGGCACTAAAAGCATGCTGGAATGAAACCACTGCTTTCAGCAGTCACGTAAGCGATGCTCGGTGGCTGTTTGCGCCCGTGAAGATGATCACGTGCCGAGCGTCAGAAGTCAGAACCTTCAAACCATTGAACTGTGAGCCTTTATCCTTTCTGTCCCGGGTACGCCAAATGATCGATTGGAATTGACGACAGCGCGGTTTGCTCGAGCACACCCTCGTGCTTTGGGCGGGAGAATTTGGCCGCACCCCGTTCGCGCAAGGCTCTGACGGACGTGATCACAATGAATTCGCCTTCAGCATCTGGATGGCGGGTGCCGGCGTCAAACCGGGCTTCGCGTATGGCGAGACGGATGAATGGGGCTACCGCACCGTGAAAGACACGCTCGATATGCACGATCTTCACGCCACCATCCTGCACCGGCTCGGGCTGGACCACACCCAGCTCACCTACCGCTTCAGCGGGCGCGACATCCGCCTCACCGACGTGAGCGGTGGCGTGGTCCGCGAGATCCTCACTTGAGCACTTCCGGCGAACCTTTCCAGATCAGTCGCAACGAGTCCAGCCTCAGGCGGGACTGTTGCAGCGTGGCCGCCAGTTCCTCCTGCTGTGTCTGCGCCAATTGAATTTCCTGCGGGCGAACGTGATCGTTCACCTGCGCGAGGGTTTGCAAGCGCTGCACCTCGTGGCCAAGGAGTTGGTTCATTTCGTTCAGCGCGGACTGACGCAGCGCGGCGGCTTTGGTTTCCGCCAGCCGGGCGGCGGTCTGGAACATGGCCGGGAGTGTCTGCCGGGCGATGTCGGGATTTTCAATAAGCTTAAAAGGCGAACCTTTCTGAAGTTTTTGTTCCCACGGGGTGTTGCTGAAAGCCTCGCTGACGTCCTCAAGTTTGTGGCTGATCACCAGGCGGATTGGCGTCGGCGGCAGAAAACGATCCGCATGCAGGCGGGGCGCGGCGATGGCTTCCAGGACATACACCAGTTCCAGGAGCATCGTCCGTTCGTTCGCCGCGGGCAGCACCGCAAAGGCGCAGTTTCCCGTTTCGGCGCCGAGCAACAAGTCCATGGCTCCGGTGACCATCGGATGATCCCACGTCAGAAACCCGACATCCTCCCGGCTGAGGGCACGGCGGCGGTCACAGGTCGCGATCATCCCTTCGGCGGGCATGGAGGGAAAGGAATCGGTGATGATGCCCTGGGGATTCAACTGCCATGTGTGCGGAGCCAGTTCCTCGATGTGAACTCCGAAATGATCGAACACATCCAGCAGATAATCCTCCAGCTCCGGCTGCCGGTCTTGTTCCTGAATCTGGCTGATGATGCGTTGCGCCGTCGCCGGACGGAAGGAATTCAACTCCAGCAAACGGTCCCGGCCTTGTTCGAGCAGCCGGCGCATTTCCCGGCGCGCGGCCGTCGTCCTTTTCAAGAGGTCGGTCAACTCCTGTTCCGCTGCGGTGCGCTCCGCCACGGGAAACTCCAACGCCAAGTCGTGGACCGCCCGGCCGAACTGGCGCAAGAGTTCGTTGCCACCTTCGAGATTGCTCTCAAAGGCGTTCAGGCCCTCGTGATACCAGCGCACCAAAACTTCCTGCGGACTGCGCTCGAGAAAAGGAACGTGGATTTGGATA
>JAQGOT010000495.1 GCA_028293465.1 Pedosphaera sp.
CGCCTCCTGCATTTGCCACAGATTGCATAACTGGCTCCGGTAACGCATCGATCACCGCTTGCGCAAAGGCCGTGCCTAAACTTTCCTGGCCCAAGGTGTCATAGTGCTGATTACCCACCGGTTGAGCGCCAATGGTGCCGACGCTGAACCGGCGGTCGTCCGTATCAATCATGAACACATTCGGCAAACTCGACGCCGCGGAAGCCTGCCCGGCACGCACCTTGAGGAAATAAGGGTAGGCCGCATTGACCGGCGTGGAAAAAGCGGTTTGATTGGTCGAAATTCGGCTGATAAAGAAGGGCAGGTTTGTGCCGTAAGGACGATTGGTGCCATAGGTCAGGCGCACGTCATTGATGAAACGCACCAGGTTGGTGCCATAGGCCGCAGCCACCGCCGGATTGGTGGTCCCCGACGCGCCCGAGGAAAGATCAATGTCAGTTTCCCCTTGAACCCAAATCATTCCGTCCAGTTCGATGGACGCCTTGGGATAAGCTGCCGCCAATTGCGACATTCCACTTTTCACCGAGTTCTGAAAGGCGACGTAGAGCGAACCGTCGCCGGCCGTGGATGCCGTCCCGCCCGCCGCCCAATTGGTGGCCAGTGAAGTCCCGCCTGCCGCATATTTAATGATTGCGACCATCACGTTGTTGGTCGATATGCCGTTGGTTTTGCCGAAATAATCTGCGAGCATGCGACCGAACGTCAGCTCAGGCCCGAAGCTCCCCACGGCGGCCGAAAGACCCGGACGCAAAGTGGTAAAAGGGGAAGTGTCGCCATAATGAATCACCACGTCCGACTGGGGTGACAACAATTCCGGCGGCAAACCATTGGTGACCGCACGACCATCCGCATTGGACTGGCCCGCCTGGAGATAAACTTTGATGACATGCCGGGGTGGATTGTTGGTGTCGGCCACGTACACCAGTTGCTTGTACACCGTGGTTGTTTCATTACTGATCGACGCTCCTGCCGGTATGTTACCCACCACGAAGTTGCCAAATCCGCTCACTGTTCCTGCGTATTGCAACAACACAGCGTTTCCGAGCGTCGGATTGGTCACATTGACCGTGACATTCCCGAGCCGGCTGAAATTGCCGCTGTCAAAAATCACCGGAACCGCCGAACCGTTCAAATTTCCCAGATCGAAGGTAAGCTGCGGATTGCCATTGCCTAGACTTAGGTTGGTCATGGTCAGGGAAGTTCCTGATGACGCCACACTTACCTGAAGCGTACCTCCGTTGACCGTATAGCGCTTCGAAACGTGGCTGGCCGTGGTCAACGCCAAAGTCCCCGCGTCGATGGTGGTGCCGCCGGTGTATGTGTTGTTGCCGTCTAAAATCAAGGTGCCGGTGCCTTGTTTAAACAACCCGGTGGGACCAATGATGCCGCCAGAACCACTGATGCTGTAACTTAACGCGGAGTTATTGACCAATACTGAGGAGGGCGTCACGATCGTATTCAGGATGATCGCGGTATTCGTGCCTGTTGCCGTGTCGTCGAAAACCACTGCCGGGCCGGAACCATTTATTTCCGTATACAGGGCATCCGTCTGCCAGTTTGCGGTTCCGCCAATGTCCCAGTTGCCGTCAATTGTTCCATCCCAAATCAGCGTCGCACCCGATGCCAGGACATTCCCAGCCAGCCCGCCAATTAACGCCAAAATCATCAATGCCAGCAACGGTTTCCGCTTCGGTTTCGTTCCCAACTTCGTGGCCAATTGTGGGGAGTGGTGAGCAACCTCTGTGCTTTGAGACATAAAACTGAAATATGACATGGAATAGACTCACGATAATCGGATTCCTTATGCTCCCACGATCCCCGCTTTCGTTGCCTGTTTCGGGGATGCCCCAACGGGCCGTCGGTCATGGCACGGTCACGCGAAAAAAAACGGCCGGGGCTTCTCGATTCACTGGAATAGTCGCATTGAAAGCACCGCCGGCATCAAATGCATTGGTCAGCACGGGAATCCACAACGGATCAGCCAGGTTTGTCGAACTCAAGATCCGATAGGAGCCGGATGCCGGGCCGTTGGTTCCAGACAAATTGAGGCGGGGGCCGTCATAACTCATCGTGAGGATCATCGGAACCGGCGGTGGCGGATAAGCCAGGCTCACCTTCTTGCCCACGACATCGTCAATGATGACCGCACCCGACGGAACCGTGCCGGCCACAAAACTTCCCGCACCGCCGCGGGTGCCTGAGTAGGTCAACAACACACTGGTGCCGCTGGTTGGCGCGTTGAACACGTTGACGGTTGCATTGCCGTTCAGCGTCAGATTCCCACCACTGATCAGGGGTGCAATTGTGTTACCCAGGTTCGCCAAGTCAAAATTCAACTGCGGGTTGCCGCTGCCCAAGGTCAGTGTGCTGACTGGCAATGAACTTCCGACAGCCGCCTGGCGCACGTCCAGGATGCCGCCGTTGTTGAAATAAGGCATCGAAACGTTATTGGTTGTCGTCAGACTCAACGTTCCGGCATTGATGATGGTACCGCCGGTGTAGGTATTGGCACCGCTTAAGGTCAGTTTGCCACTGCCCGTCTTAATCAACCCGCCATTGCCGGACATAACACCGGACAGAGCAATGTCTTTAGCGTTGCTGCCGGAATTGGCGGCCTGGAAAGTGATGCTCCCGTTCACATTCGTCAGTGTCATTGGCTGGGATGAGGACCAGTTGGCCGCCGCTCCGATAACGCCCCCGGAAAGGGTGATCGTGCTCGCCAAGGTTCCCAGGGCGTTTTGGGAAATGCCGCCGGAGCCCAAATACAGCGTTCCGCCGGTTACATTCAACGCGGCTGTCGCTCCCGGGGTGAAGGTGCCACCGCCCCCGAACTGAACGGCACCAGCCATCAACGTTCCCCCCGAAAGATTGACCGTCCCTGCTCCGCCGGAACTCGTCGCGCCATGGTTAATGTAAAGTGTGTTCCCACCCAAATTAAAGACTCCACCCTCCACCGTGAGCGTGCCTTTGCTGCTCCCATCAAAGCCAAGCCTCAGGTTGTCACCGCTGGCCGCCGTCAAGCTGACCGTGCCCTGTTTCAAATCCCAGGTGCCGGCGCTCCCGGCCCGCCCGATGAAGGAGTCACCCCCGCCGCCGCTCGAGGTGGCCTGCGCAGCCGGGCTGTTGATCGTGTAGGTGCAGTTCCCGCCGTAGCCAACCATGACGCGCGCGGTGGTCAATGTGGCCGCTTCCTGGGTCACGGGCGTTTGTTGCCAGAATGCATAGTTTGCCCCTGCGAAAATGCCGGCGTTCAGATCCACGGTCCCGCCACCGGTGAAAATAACATTGCCCGTAAGCGCAGCCCCCCCGCCAAGGCGCAAAGTTCCAGCACTGTTGACCTGAAAGGTGCAGGGCACGCTGGCGGTCAGCGCGTTTTTTAAGGTCGCCGTGACGCCCGCATTTACCATGATAGGAGTCGTGCTTCCCAAGAGGGTCAGCGTGCCGTTCGTCAGCGTGTAACCCGAGGTGCTGAACACCACATTCGAGGCGAAGAGGCTGTTCCCGCCCAGATTGATGGTGTAATTACCGGCTGTCCCCGCTCCGAATATGGCACTGTCGCTGGGACTGTTGGTCCAATGGCCGTTGACATTGGCGCTGCCGTTCCACCAGTTGCTGGCGGTCAACCAGCTTCCGCTCCCATCAACCGGATTGGGATCTGTCGTGCCGTTCGCATCCCAGGTATTTGTCGAAACGGGAGCTCCGGCGGCCGGAATCGCGCTGACTTGAGATGAATTCGGCCCTTCTCCAAGGAGGTTGGCCGCTGACACAACATAGTAATAGGCGGTGCCAACAATCACATTCGCATCCACATAATTAGCCACCCCGACGAGATTGGAGGCCACGGTTGTGTAAGGTCCACCGCTTATGCCGCTCCGGTTTACATTGTAATGAACTGCAACCATCGGGTTCCAAGTGAGAGCGATTTGGCTGGGCTGCGCCGCCGCCATCACCCCGGACGGCGCTCCCGTAATCTGGTAGTTGGCGAGCACGGACACATATTCCTGAGCTTGCGCCACGGTCGCCGGCGAACCGTTGACGGTGGAGAAGAGGTTGGTATCGCCGCTCCAATGATGAAAAGCCTGGCCAGTGAGATTGCTGGCCGTGATCGCGACTTGGGCTCCCAAGGAATAGTAACCCGTCCCCGTTCCCGAAATCACGACCAAACGATTGACGGGGTCGCTGCGGAAAGACCCCGCCGGCAGACCGTTGGTGACAGTGCCAATCGCATCCGTGAGTTTGTTGTAAAGGTTGCCGGTGGGATTGCTGCCCCAAGCGTAACGCACGGACACAGGCGTCGGGACGCTGGGACTGGAAACGGTCACCTGGTTAGTGGCGGTTATCACCGCGTTGGCAGCAAAGAACGCCTTGTTCGCCCCGCAGATGGCAAAGTTGCCCAAGGTCCCGCCGACTATTTGTTGGGCCGGACTCAGCGGCGCCAGGGTTTTTGTTCCGACCATCAACCCCGCACCGACATTGGTGAAAGTGCAGATGATGGTGTTTCCCGAGACCATGGTTCCGGCCAAAACGGGGGCTTGATCGACGATCTGCTGTCCATAGACTAGGTTCGCCGCGGCCCACGCGGCGCGCTGTCCCACATCCTGCTTGTCAATGGGATGGAGGTCCCCGTTGCCGATGTCAATCGTGGAAACGAGACGGGCGTTGGGGTCATCCAGCACCGTCTTCAACTGCGCTTCACGGAGCTCCGCCCAACTGCCTGTTTCCACAGGTTGGGATTGTGTGTTCCCAAAGTCTGGCAATTGAATGATGATGAAAGGCAGGTTTGGCTGCCCGAAAAGCAAGCGCCAGTTGCTCATCAACCCCGGCAGCAGCCGGCTGTATTGTTCGGGCCAGCCGACATTGTATTCTCCCTGATACCACTCGACGGCCTTTATTCTAAAAGGTGAGAGTGGCCGGATCATCGCGTTGTACGGCCCGGAAATCGTATCTCTTCCCGGCGTCTGCCCCGCCTGATCAAAAATGGGTTGTGTGAAATCGGATATTTCGGAAACAAACAACGGGTCGAGCCAGCTTTTGATCTCCGACCCCGCCCACGCGGAACGAATGATCCCGATTGGAATATGTTGCTGCTTGTGGATTTCCCGGGCGGTGAAGTAACCCGTTGCCGTAAATCCTCCTGTAGTTGATGGACCGGCGCCCTGCCAAGAGCCGCTCGGAAGGTTGGTTTCGGCCGTGAGCGATGAGGTAAAGGGAACACTGAAATTTCGGATCGCCGGATAATTTGCCGAATCGGCAATCTCTGCCGCAAGGTTGGTCACCCCGATTTCATTCAGTGAAAACTGCATGTTGGATTGACCGGTGCATAGCCAGACATCGCCGATGAGGACATCCGTGAGCGTCAGGGTGGTCGCCCCATCGGACATCGTGAGGCTGTAAGCGGCGTTGTTGGCGACCAATCCGAAAGGCCCTACGGTCACCTGCCAGCGCCCATCCGAACCGGCAACCGCCGTCTTGGTCTGAACCAGTGCGGCATTTTGGTTGTAAACTTTCACTGTCACCGTGATGCCTGGTGTGGCCCAGCCCCAGAACGGGTCATCCGCATCACGCTGCAACACCATGTGGCTGGAAAACAACCGATGGGGGCTCAAGGGCGCGGCATTCGCCTCGATGCTCAGACCGCATCCAACCAACAGCAATGCCGACCATCGTACGAACGCAAATGAGGGTTTCATGTTTCCTTTTTCCATCGTCTCCCAAAACAAGCAACACTCTTGATGGAGGGTGTGTGTGGCTCTCTCTGTTGCTCCCCGGCCAGATTTGCAACTTTTCCTGTCAATGCGCAAATGATCCCCCTTGTGCTGATCAGGCGGCGTCATTCTGGTGTGCGATTCCATTCCTTACCATCGAACGACGGGTCGCAGATGGCAGCGTTTGCCGAGGCCCCATTATCCATTGTGCCACTGGATTTTCCATAAAATTGTCCCCAAGTAAGCTGGCTGGGTCGCGAAAAAGAGGAATGGCCATCCACATAAATTACAGCCACACGTTTGTTATGCTTGGCATAGGCCGTCTGAAGGCGGGGATACTTATCAGAGCCGCTACCCGCCCAAACGATATCCAACCATGCCGCATCGCCGCTGAAATCGCCTGCGGAGCAGTTGGCCGGGTCATTGGAGCCGCTGGAATCCGTGCTCATCACCATGTCCGAGGGTTTGGCAGAATTGGCGATCTTGAAGGGCTTGTTGTTATAAGAGCCAGCCGTGACAGGAACGCCAAATACGCCCACCTGGTTGAACCCATAGGAAAGAAAACCCGTTATGCTGGGATCAAATGCGCCGGCTTCAGACTTATAGGTCAAGCCGCGCTTCCGTTTAGGGCATACCCATACTTTGTTGTTTGCCAACTGAGAAACCAACATAGGGGCCGGCGTGTTTGGAGTTTTTTTGTCAGCGCGAAACCACTCTCCTCCGCAGGCCAGTGCCTTCGCATTACTATAAGGTCCTAACTCCCAACTGACGCTGGGCGGCATCGGAAAACAATCACTGTTATCTCCGGCATACATGATCACGGCCAGGCCGATCTGCTTGGTATTGTTCAGGCAGGCAACGCCCAGTGCCTTATCCTTCGCCTTGCTCAACGCGGGAAGCAACATGGATGCAAGAATGGCAATGATCGCGATGACAACGAGCAATTCAATCAGGGTAAACCCCCGATCAGACTTTAATTTACTGATTTTTTCCTGGCCTCTCGTCTTCATTGAAAGTGGTTGTTGATCCCAAATGAGGCGGGAGCGGCTTTTGCAGGCCGCTCCCGCCGTTCAAACTTCAACCGATCAGATCCATTGAACCGCTCAAGGAAGACGGAGCCGGAAGAACACCGTCGGATTGGTCGGATTGATCGTCAGATTGGTTGACGTGACGGCAGCGCTCCCTGCCACGTCAAACCAGGCATTGCTGTTGGTCACCAGCCCGGTGCTCAAGGCGTTGGTCTGGCTTTGCAGAATCCAACCCAGATTCGTCGGCCAGGACAATGCCAGCGCGTTGCCTGAAACACTGAACTGAATTGGGCCTTGCAGCGGATTGATGGTGGACACAGGAGTGACCTGCAGACTGCCCGAACCAGTGATGTATTGTGGATCCGTGGTTTCGCTGTAGATGCCTGGAGTCTTGCTGACTCCAACCAGGACCAGCGCTCTCACGGTGTTCGTTTCGCCAATTGCGAAGTACAGATTCAGCACCGCATTATCGGCCACTGTCACCGTTGAGTTGGTTGAAAGTCCGG
>JAQGOT010000501.1 GCA_028293465.1 Pedosphaera sp.
CCCTCTCTCCCCGCCCCGCTTCCATTGGGGAGAGAGGGAAAGAAATCAGTGCGGTGGCGGGTGAACACGGGTTCAATGGGGTGTGCGTCGATTTCGTTCTCGCCGCGAGTGTTCGCAAGGTCTTCATCCTAGCTCTGGGCTCCCAACGCGCCCGGTGCGCCGATGAGTGTCCGTTTCGGCGAACAGGTCAAAACCATCACCAGCAGCGTCAGGATATACGGGGAAGCGTTCCAGAGATAATAACCGCCGGTGACACCCACTGCTTGCAACGCGGGCCCAATGGCTTGCGCGCCCCCAAACAGCAACGAAGCATAAAGACACTGAACCGGCTTCCAGCGTGCAAAGATCACCAAGGCCACCGCCATCAAACCCTGGCCGCTGGAAATAAGTTCCGTCCACGCGCCGGGATAAAACAACGAAAGGTGCGCGCCCCCCAATCCGGCCAGAAAGCTGCCGGCGACAATGGCGCAAAAGCGCGTGCGCAAGACCGAGATACCCATGGCGCGCGCCGAGGCGGGCGAGTCACCCACGGCACGAATTTGCAGACCCCACCGGGTGGATTTGAAAAACCAGTTCATGGTAAACGCGATGATCGTGCCAAGAATGAAGAGGGGGCTGATCTTGAGCGCGGCCGTGATCTGCGGAGTGCTGCTCCACGTGCCAAGCTGCAGAGCCGGCAATTGCGGCGCGCTCGGGTTGATGTACGGCTTGCCGAAATAAAAAGCCAGACCGCTGCCGAAAATCATCATCGCGATGCCCACGGCCACGTCGTTGACCTTGGATTTTTGAACGAGCCACGCGTGAATGCAGCCGAGCAGCATTCCCGCGCCCCCCGCCGTCAGCACGCCGAGCCATGGACTGCCGCTCTTGTAAGAGACCGCATATGCGCTCATCGCGCCCAGCAGCAGTGTCCCCTCCAAGCCAAGATTAATCTTGCCGCTCTTTTCCGTTATGCATTCGCCGAGACTCACCAGCAGGAAAGGCGTGCCGCCCCGCACCGCCCCGGCCAAAATCGCCAACGCCACGCCCCACCAACCGAGCGACTCGGTGGTCATCGCCCCCTCGCAGGCTTGGTCGCGCGGTTGCGACGCGGAGGACCTTGTTCGATGGACGCCATGAGGGCTTCCACGTTGCGCTGCCACAGGGGATTGCCCGGCAGATCGCGGTTCTGGTTGCCGCAGATAAAGCGCTTGGAATCGACGTAACTCGAGAGTCCTGGATTCATGCTTTCTTTTCCTGAAAAATGCCAAACTTCCCGTAGAGCGAATCACTGAAGAGAATGACGAGAAACACCAGGCCTTGAAAAACGAGGATGGTCGCGTCGGGGAGGTGGAAATTTCGCTGCAGAATGCCGCCGCTGGCCAGAATGCCACCCAGCAACATCGCCACGAGAATCATGGCGAGCCCATGCTGCCGCGCGACGAACGCCACGAGAATGCTGCTGTAACCGTAAGAGGCGTTGAGCGATTCGTTGGCGCGGCCATGCACCGCCGCCACTTCCACCATGCCGGCCAGGCCCGCCCCGGCACCACCAATAAAACAGGTGATCAGGCCGACGGAACCGACCGACAACCCGGCAATGCGAGCCGCGCGGATGTTCCCGCCAATCATCTTGGCTTTGAATCCAAACGTGGTGTGCTCCATCAGAAACCAGACAATCAGGCAGGCGACCACGCCATACACCAAACCCCAGTGAACGATGGTACCGGGGATGGATTGCAGCATGTTCTCGTCGGCGATGGGGTAGCTCGAAGGTTTGTTCAAGCTGCTTGGATCTTTCATCGGGCCGTTGACCAGGTGGTTCAGCAGCGCGATGGCAATATAGTTCATCAGGAGGCTGCTGATGGTTTCGTTGACACCACGATAATGCTTCAGCGCGCCCACCACGGTGATCCAGAGCCCGCCGCAGATCATCCCGGCGAAGGCCATTGCCGTGAGCACCATCAGTGGCGGCCAGGCGGCCACCGCGAGTCCGATCGCGGTCGCACCCAACCCGCCCACCACCAGCGCGCCTTCGTTGCCGATGACCACATATCCCAGGCGCGCGGGCATCGCCGTGCAAAGCGCCGCCAACATCAGCGGTGCCGCACGAATCAGTGTGTTCTGAAAGGAATACCAACTGCCAAACGCCGCCCGGTTGATCGAGGCAAAAACCGCGAAGGGATTCGCACCTTGCGCCGCGCAGAACGCGCCAAACAACGCCAGCGCCAACATCACCGCGCCCACGGGCATCAGAATCGCTTCCGCGCTGCGACGACAATTGACGGGCACTCGGAACCCGGTCTTCGGCGGTTCGAGCGCGATCGGCTGGACCGTCCGGGCGCTTTGTTCGGTTTCCATGAATTGTTTCAGTTGTCAACTTCGTGCTTCGGCAAGGGTCGCTCCCGGTGATTCCGCGCGGCCACTCCACGGAACCAACAGGCCGGCGGCGCTCCGGGTCCCAGCCCGGTGGCGCCGCCAACCGTGGTTAGCTTTTGCTGCTGCCTTTGACGCCCTCGACGAGCCAGTCCATCTTTTCCAGGTTGATGTCCTGCTGTTTCATCTCGATTCCTTCCGGGATGACCACCTTGCCGGAGTTGTCCTTGATTGGCCCCTTGTAAATGACCATGGAACCGTCCATGAACTTGGCCTTGGCGGCTTCGGCATCCTTCCTAGCCTCTTCGCTGACGGCCGGACCGTAGGGAGAAAGTTTCACGAAGCCTTCCTTCAAACCGCCGCGAATAAGATGCGGGATCGTGCCGGCCGAGAGGCTCTTGCCCTCTTTCACCCAGGTGGCGTAATCGGAGTAAACCTTCGTCCAATCCCACTCCGCCCCCGTCAAGTAGCCCTTGGTGGCGAGCTTCTCACCGTTGGCGTGATAGCCACAAACGTAAATGCCGCGCCGCTCGGCCGTTTCGATGATGACCTTCGGGCTGTCCACGTGACAGGTGAGCACATCCACGCCCTGGTCGATCAGGCTCGTCGCGGACTCCGCTTCCTTCACAGGAATGGACCAGTCCCCGGTGAAGATCACCTGGACCGTGACCGCCGGCTTCACGCTACGCGCGCCGAGCGTGAAGCTGTTGATGTTGCGCAGCACCTGGGGAATCGGCTTGGCGGCGATGAACCCGAGCTTGCCGGACTTGGAGGCGTACGCGGCGACGATGCCGGAAAGATACTCAGCTTCGTCGATGTAACCGAAGTAACTGCCCACGTTCGCCGGATGCTTGCCCTCCGTGTACATCCCGCCGCAATGGAAGAACTGCACCTTCGGGTATTGCTTTGCGACCTTGAGGATATGCGGATCGAAGTAGCCGAACGAGGTCGGAAACAGCATCGTCGCGCCATCCAGGTTGATCATGTTGCGCATCGTCTCCTGGACGGCGGTGGTCTCGGGCACACTGGCTTCCTCGACACTCTTGACCCAAGCCAGTTTGGAAACGCCGACTTTGCCTTCCGAGTGGGCTTGATTGTAACCGTAGTCGTCCTTCGGACCTACGTAGATGAATCCGGCGACGACTTTGGCGTCCGCGGCGCGGAGATGGGTGGTCATCGCGAGGCCGGCTAAACCGGCGGCGACCGCGATGAGGGTTGAACGTAATGGGAATTTCATGGGTTGTTGGTTGGTGTTGGCCTTGATGATTAGTCAGATCCGAGGGGGTTTTTGGATGCGTCCTCCGCGATCAAAAGAAACTCGAAATTCCAGCATAGACCTGAACCGTATCCTTCGTGTTGCTTCCCGGCGGCTCGGCTAGGAACCCGGAATTGTTCTGATCAATCAGGCCCTGGTTCAAGAACCTCATGTATTTGACACCGACGTGACAGCTCCAGTTCCCGTATCCCTGCGGCATGAAGTTCATAGGCAGCGTGGCCTTTCCACCCACTTCGAACAAACCAATGCCGGACCGGCCGTAAAAGCGCCTGTCGACGGGAATCAAAGTGCGGATCGGCGCTTCCAGCTTCAGGTTGCATTTCTCGAAGGTATAGGAGGGCGCGATGCCCAGATCAAAATAACTGCTCGGCCCAAAGCCGGCAATGGGTCCCACCGTGGCCTTGTTCTTGAGCTCTTGCCAGTAAATGACGGTGGGGTGGAGCGCGAACGCCTTCAGGTAGTCCGTGTCGTTCATGCTCAGCTTGGTCTCCAGATGTTGGGAGGTTGGGAACGATCCGTTTTGGCTGATGAAGGCGGTGTAGGTAACACCAAGTGTATAATTTTTCGCAAAGGTGGTGGTCACACCGAAGATCGGATCAACTTCATTCAAGTAGGTCTTTTGCGGCGAAGAATATGTGCCGGTGGCAGGATCGAAGTTCTGGCTGTAAGCAAAGCCTGGACGCGGGCCGCTCTTCGCCGTGGAGAGATCGGCCCAGATACCCGGCACGAACGTCACATCATTGATGAACGAATCACCTTTGTAAACGTTCACAAAGCCCAGCACCAAAGGCTGGATCGTCAGCCCTTGATTCACCACGATCAGTCCGCGCGGGGTCAAGTATTCATTGGCAAACTCAACATCAGCCAGGAAATGCACCCGCGATGGCGGCGTGGGGTCGATGGTTTTGGCATCTTCTGCAGCGAGCGGCAAGGACGCCGCTGAAAGCGCGCAGGTTGTCATCAATGCCCAATTGAGACTCTTGCAGGAGTCCGATGTCAAAGAATTGTGTTTGGTAATGGTGGTCATTCTTGCAGTGTGTTTGTTTAGGTCTTGTCGCAACTTCTTGATGACAACCAAATTCACCCGGTCGCTCGACTCGGTTCGTGAGTCGTATGCCAGCACCCACTTTGGTCATCACATCAAGGAGGTTACGTTGTAGGGCTCTCAGCTTTTGCTGTGCCAAGAAGAAGATTTCAACGGTGCTTGGCAATTGAATTTGTTTCATCGCATCCGTCAAAAAAATTCACACAGACGACCATCGTGCGATACCAGAATGGAAAAAAAGCGGGAGGGGTTTGGCCGAAAGGCCCGGAATGCTGCCAGGCTGCGCGAGAATTTATTTTCTGCACGTCGCTGGTGAGGTGAGGCGAAGCACGTGTGGGACCGCGAGCCGAACGTCGCATCCTAATCAAAGTGGATAAAAAGCAACTCTTGTGCAAGCAAGGTGATTCTCGACCGCCCGTTGCCTATGGTGGCCCCTTCGGAGGAACCAAAGGGAGTGAGGCCTTCCACCGCTCCCCTGCCCTCCCACTCAACTTTCTCGATCCCGCACGAACCCAAAATTATGATCGAAAGTCTTGCCGTTGCGTTGGTAACTCAAGTGTAAACGGACAGGCCCGCTCTTCCAACCCCACTTGCCTGTGGTGGCAATTCGAGCGTACGGAGCTCCAGGCCCAGGGTTGAAGTCATCATAATATCCCGCATGGAAGGGATAGTAGAAGTCCTCATAGTGGGAAAAGAAACCAATGCCCGATCCATTACCGATATTGGGGTCGGTGGCATGATAAACCGACTGCACGGGCGGCAGGAACATGCCGCTGACGCTGTGCGGCGCCAGCACTCCGGTGCGGAAAGGGTGAGTCTGTCCGCTGGGATCGACCACGTAACTCTCCTTGCCGAGCAGCGTGATATAATCATCCGTCGGGTTGAAAACCTGCATCCCGAGTCGGCCCTCGTTGCGGACAAATCGGTAATCCAATGGGTCCTGGGGGACACTAACGGGTTGGTTGCCAACCTCTTGCACGGCCCCCGCAGGCTGCGTGAGGCGGTAGGTTGGTGTCTGACATCCGGAGGCAATGGCCATGCTGAGCAGTAACAAACGTAAGAATGGATTCAATTTCATAAAATTTGGCACGCCTACCCCGACGTAATTAGCGATCCAGGTTGCGGACCTACAACCTCGCTGATCTACCTGCCGGGTCGGCAGGAGCGCTCACCAAATTCAACCCACAACCGGCAGAGTTCCATGGGGTGTTACGCCGACTTTGAGTGGGATAAGCTCCCCGCAGTTCTCGCCAAAGCCAGACGACTCTCCGGGGTGAATAGGGTTGAGCAACTCGCCGATGGCAATGATCGATCTTCGTTGGTTCGAGTCCGCTGCTGCCTGCTGAAACCAGGCACAAAACTCTCAACCATCCTCCGCGCGCCCCCAGGCGAGAGAACATCGGCATGGTTCAAATGTTCCACCATGCAAGATTTGGAACACAATTTCCTCCTGACAAAGCATGTGGCCAACCTTCATAAGACCTTGTAAAGAGGGTTTCCTGCCGGCCTGCTGGCGCTGGCACGAATCTGGCTTGTTAAAGCTGGACCCGAGGCAAAAGTGAACTCCAAACATGCTAAATCCCCACCAGTTTATGCATGGAGCCAGGTTGAGATTACGGCTCTCCAAAAAGGAGTTTTCCGCAAACTCCATTAACTGCTGACACCCCCCAAACCAACCCAATCATGAGCGATACCAAACCCAAACTGTGGGTGCCCGGAGACTGGAACGCCTTCTTCGGCTTCGGCACCAACATCCTCGTCAACCTGCTCACGCTCACGGCGCTCCTGCGCTTCGTGTTGAAGATGCCGGATGAACTGGTCTTCGGGCGCATCCTTCCAGCCGCGGGCCTGATGCTCTGCCTTTCCACGCTTTACTATGCATGGCTAGCCTACCAACTGGCAAAAAAGACGGGCCGCACCGATGTTTGCGCGCTGCCTTCGGGGATCAGCGTGCCCAGCATGTTCGTGGTCACCTTCGTCATCATGCTGCCGATCGCCCGCAAGACCGGCGACCCGATCAAGGGCTGGGAAGCGGGCCTGGCCTGGGTGTTCATCCAGAGTTTTGTGCTGATGGCCGGCGGATTTATCGCCCCCCTCATCCGCAGGATCACGCCGCGGGCCGCGCTGCTCGGCACGCTCGCCGGGGTTTCCATCACTTTCATCTCCATGCGCCCGGCCTTGGAAATGTTCATCACTCCGGTGATCGGGATTGTGTGTTTCGTGATCATCCTGCTGAGCTGGTTCGGCGGCGTACGCTATCGCGGCCTGCCGGCCGGCTTGGTCGCCATCATCGTTGGCTCGATGATTGCGTGGGGTGCGACCGCGCTGGGCCTCAACTACGGCGGCATGAGTCTCAAAGGCCTCACCGACTCGGTCACGAACTTCGGGTTTCGAATTCCCCTTCCCGCCTTCCAACATGTATTTGCGGGATTTGAATTTCTGGGCGTGATCCTGGTGACCGCCATTCCGTTCGGCATCTATGACCTGGTGGAAGCGATGGACAACGTCGAAAGCGCGTCGGTTGCGGGCGATAACTTTCCCACCACACGTGTGCTGACCGCTGACGGAGTGATCAGCCTGATTGGCTGTCTGATGGGCAATCCTTTCATCAACGCGGTCTATATCGGCCATCCCGGTTGGAAGGCGATGGGCGGGCGAATCGGCTATTCAGCCGGCACCGGGGTCATGGTGATCGTGCTGTGCTGGTTTGGTACGATCTCGGTTATGCTGGCCCTGGTCCCGAGCGTGGCCATTCTCCCGATCCTGCTTTACATCGGAATGTTGATTGGCTCACAGGCCTTCCAGGAGACCCCCAAACGCCATGCGCCGGCCATTGTTCTCTCGCTTACACCGCACCTGGCCAACTGGGCTATGACCCTGATAAACGGAGCGTTGGCGGCGGCAGGCACGGTGGTGGCAACACTCGACGCCGAAAGGATGAACCAATTGATCGCGAACATGAAGAACGAGGGCGTTCTCTATCATGGGTTGCAAGTCATGGGCGGTGGTTCAATTTTGGGTGGCCTCATCCTTGGCGCGATTGCGGTATGCATCATAGACCGTAACTTCATGAAGGCATCCGGTTTTGCAATCGCAGGCGCGGGCCTGACGTTCTTCGGTTTTATGCATGGGGAGAAGATTGGCTTCGGTCAGACACCTGTCGTCGCCATCAGCTATCTGGCGGTGTCCGCCATCCTGGTGGGATGCGCAAAATTCGCCATGGCGCCCAACCCGGCGGCGGTTCCGAAATCTCACGACGAGCCAGAGGTTGAGCCAACGCCCGTCGGATAGGAGGTTGTGACGGTTTCTGAAAGGGCTTTGGGCGGCACCGGCATTTCGATGCCTGCGTTCGGTTTGTTTGCGGCCTCCGAGTTCACCCTCGCGACCCGCTGTCCCGGCCCCATCACTGCCGGCTCGGGCGGTTAACCCCCAATAAAAACTAAGCCCATCCGCCAGGAATACCAGCGCACCTTGGCCAGGTGGCGCCTCCAAAAGGACTTGCTCGGCGATCCAGCGCCTGCCGCAACCAATTGTTCATTTGTGCCCCCCCGCCGTTGTGGTAATTTAAATAAGGCGTAACAAGGATGTTATGAAGCGTTGGTTGGCAATCCTGGCGGCGGCGCTGACGTGCGGGTCCTTGACTGGCCTGCAGGCCGCAGACGTCGCATTGATCAAAATCAACGGCCCGATTGGCCCGGCCACCGCCAGTTACATTGCCCGCGCCATTGATATGGCCGGCGCGAGGAACAATGCCGCGCTTGTCATTCAGCTCGACACCCCGGGCGGCCTCCTCGATTCCACCAAGGAAATTGTTCAAAAATTCTATGCCTCCCCCGTGCCAACTGTGGTCTATGTCGCCCCCTCCGGAGCCAACGCCGGCAGTGCTGGTTGTTTCATCACCCTGGCGGCGGATGTCGCCGCCATGGCGCCCAACACCAGTATCGGCGCGGCGCACCCCGTTTCGATGAGTCCCGGCGGCGGGAAAACCGATGCCGTGATGAAGCAAAAACTCGAAAACTTCGGCAGCAGCTACATCGAAGCGATCGCCGAGAAACGCGGGCGCAACGCTGAGTGGGCCAAATCCTCCGTCCATGAAAGCGCTTCCATCACTGCCGAAAAAGCGCTTGAACTGAAGGTCATCGATGTCATCGCCAGAGATATGCCGGAGCTTCTGCGGCAACTCGACGGACGCGAGGTCAACGGCAAGGTTCTGAAAACCGTCGGAGCCAGAATCGTGGAAATCCCGATGGCCACACGGGAAAAAGTCTTCCACCTGCTCTGGCGGCCCGAACTGATGCTCATCCTCATGCTCGTGGCGATTTACGGCATCATCGGCGAACTCAGCACTCCCGGCGCGGTTTTGCCCGGCGTCGTTGGCGGCATCGCTCTGATTCTCGTGCTCTACATGGCAGCCATTCTGCCCATCAACGTGGCCGGACTGGCGATGATCGGCTTGGCCGTGGTGTTGTTTATCGCTGACATCTATGCGCCAACGCATGGCGTGCTCACGTTCGGCGGCGTCGTGACGTTCTTCCTGGGTGCGCTGATGCTTTTCAACCGCGCCGCCCCCGGCTTCCGCCTCTCGCTGGCATACATAATTCCCGCGACACTCCTGACGGCCGCCTTTTTCATCTTTGTCGTGGGCGCCGGCCTGCGCGCGCAAATGCTGCCCGTCCGTGCGGGCACGGAAACCATGCTGGGCAAAACCGCCCCCGCCTTGACCCGCATTGACGCTATGGGCGGCAAGATCTTCATCGAGGGCGAGTACTGGAACGCGGCCAGCGAAACCCCCATTGAACCGGGCCAACGGGTGGCAATCGCCGGCATTGACGGACTGACTTTGGAGGTGAAACCGAGCCCAATGACATGACGGAGGAAATATTTATGGAACAGAGCGTGCACGCCCTTATCAACCTGTCAGCCTGGATCCTGCCGCTGCTCATCCTGGCTTTAATCATATTACCCCAGGCCATTCGCGTCCTGCGCGAATACGAGCGCGGTGTCATTTTCCGGCTCGGCAAGCTGCTCGGCGTGAAAGGCCCGGGCATGATTCTGCTGATCCCCATCGTGGACCGCATGGTAAAGATGGATCTGCGCGTGGTCACCATCGATGTGTCAAAACAGGAAGTCATGACCCGTGACAACGTGCCGGCCACGGTGGACGCCGTCGTCTATTTCCGCGTCCTGGACCCCATTGCCGCGGTGGTGAAGGTCGAGAACTTCTGGAAGGCGACTTCACTGATTGCCCAGACCACCCTCCGCAGCGTCCTCGGCCAGGCGCCATTGGATGACCTGCTCTCGCAACGGGAGTCGATCAATCTGCGGTTGCAGGAAATCATCGACCGGCAAACCGAGCCGTGGGGCGTCAAGGTCACGGCCGTTGAGGTAAAAGACGTGGCGCTGCCGGACAGCATGAAACGTGCGATGGCCAAGCAAGCCGAGGCCGAACGCGAGCGGCGCGCGAAGATCGTCAACGCCGAAGGCGAATTTCAAGCCGCCGAAAAAATGGTCCAGGCCGCCGCGATGATCAGCAAAGAGCCCATAGCACTGCAACTGCGCTTCCTCCAGACCATGCGGGAAATCTCCAGCGAGCATAACACCACCACCTTCCTGCCGGTGCCAATTGACCTGTTCTCGCCATTCCTGAAGGAAACCCCCAAGCCGTAGTCGCCTGCCTTGGTCGCCGAGGTGCCCATCGATGGCGTCGATTCCGACCAACAGCACAATAAAACCCATCCCGGCAGGAGACGAGGCAAGGGCGTGTCGCCCAAATCCCCGGCTGCGGGTCTGCGACCCGCAACAACGTTCGAATCCCCCAACCTGCAGGCCCATGAGGAAATGGACAACATCACCCCTGCCCTTCGCTCCCATCCTGACTGATGTGTTGAAGGTTCGCTGGCAGATTATCTCCATCGCCGTACCCATGTCGCGAGAAACCTCACAGCCCTCCCAAGCCAGTTGCAGGGCGGCGAGTCGAGCGTCATTTCAAGTCCTGCCACGCATTTCAAGCAGGGCCTCGGACCTTAACCAAAAAGCGTGCAGTCAAACGCTGGGTATTCCGACGCGAGCGTCTTGGCCGAGGATAAGCGACTTGCTAATGAGTCAACAATAATTCAGAGTAGGTCGCGCGAAGCAAGGCACAAAAGACATCGAAATGAAAGCCGCCTGTGAAGTGTTACAGATCGAGTGCTAGGAAAAGATCGCCATCACCGTATTGAGGAAGGAATTATGTGAAGGGACTGATGCGTAAAGCGGGCCTGGAGGTCACCATCGATGCGGCTGGGAACATCGTTGGCCGTCGGGCGGGAGAAGATGCTTCACTTTCACCGCTGATTACCGGATCGCATATCGATTCCGTTCCATAAGGTGGCAATTTTGATGGTTGTGCAGGCTCGCTTAACTGAGTCAACTCCATCGCCACGCCATGCCCCTTTCAACTTAATCCCAATATTGCTTATGCATGATCTCCAAGACGGTGAAACGATCGAAATGCAGGGCTCGGGTGCCAAGCCCTATGTGCTCAAGAACACAGGCGGCGTTTACTCCTGCAGTTGTCCTGCCTGGCGAAACCAGTCCATCGCCATCGAGAAGCGCACGTGCAAGCATCTGCGCAAGCTTCGCGGTGAGGCCGCCGAGGAAGCACGCACCGGGGGCGCGCTGCCGCAACGCCCGGTCAAAACCAATGCCGATGGCGAAAGCGAGGAAGTATCCGGCCCGCCGCTGCTCCTGGCCGAGAGTTGGGACAACGCCACCGATCTCTCAGACTGGTGGATGAGCGAGAAGCTCGACGGGGTGCGCGCCTACTGGGACGGAAAGCAATTTCTGTCGCGCCAGGGTAATCTTTACCACGCCCCGGCGTGGTTTACCGAGGGAATACCGACAATGCCGCTCGATGGCGAACTGTGGATTGATCGCAAGAAATTCCAGCGCACGGTGAGCATTGTCCGCCGCCAGGACAAGAACGACCTCTGGAACGAAGTGAAATTCCTTGTTTTCGACGCGCCCGCCGCTTCAGGCGGTTTCGAGGAGCGGTTGGAGGCCCTCAAAGATTCGCTGAGGCAGGGTGCGGCACAATTCGCCCGTTTGCTAGCGCACGAACGGTGCCAGAATATCGGCGCGCTTCGCGCTGAGCTTGTCCGAATTGAATCACTGGGTGGCGAGGGCCTGATGCTGCGCCAGCCCGGCTCGAACTACGTGGCCGGCCGTTCAACGACGCTGCTGAAGGTGAAAACGTTTCACGACGCCGAAGCGATCGTCACCGGCCATCAAGCCGGAGCGGGCAGGCACAAAGGCCGGCTGGGCGCGTTATTGGTGCGCCTCGCGGACGGCACGGACTTCGCCATCGGCACTGGATTCAGCGATCGTGAACGCGAGAACCCGCCCGCCCTCGGTGCGACGGTGACATTCCGCTATCAGGAGTTTTCGGTTACGGGCGTGCCGCGGTTCCCGAGTTGGGTCGGGGTTCGGCTTGATGCCGTTGCGAAACCTCCGCGGACGATCCCTGCGACATCAGCGGTCAAGACGCCTGCCGCACCGGGCGCGATCGCTTCAAGCAGCGCACCGCCAACCAGACAGCGCTACTTTGAATTTGTGGAGGGCACCGTCAGCAAATTCTGGGAAGTATCTCAATCGGACAAGACCATGACCACCCGCTGGGGCCGCATCGGCTCAAATGGCCAAAGCAAGACAAAGACTTATCCCGACCAGCGGTCTGCGGATGATGCGATGACGACCCTCATCAAGGAAAGGACTGACGCAGGATACGTCGAACGGCCGCAATAATTATGTATGACTCCATTAATCGTCGGGATTGTTGAAAAAGAACTGGCGCGTGCCGCCATCTTCAAGTGGATCGAAGTCTTTTCACAACCGGGAAGCGGTTCCACCGCGCCTTCGGCTTCCCATTTCGCATGGACTTTGAAACCAAACTCAACTAAAAGCATCCCTACATCATGCACTCACTTTCTGTCCATCCAGCCGGGGCAAGTCCGTGGAGACGCCAGCCACGGATGGTTTCTCCTTCACCGGTGAAAAGCAGGTTGCAAGCAACGAAGAAACAATTTC
>JAQGOT010000502.1 GCA_028293465.1 Pedosphaera sp.
CAAAGGGTCAGGGTCTGTTTTGGACCAGCAAGGGAGGCAGCACCGAAAGATTTTTGAAAGATCGGCCCCTTTGCGTCCGTATTCTATGTAGGCGCCATGCTTTAATTTTAGGGTTGGACAGCATTTGTCCCTAACCCTCGATTAAGGTTTGGCGCAGGAGGGGGGATTCTTCCTTGAGGAGTTCGTCCCTGAAGAAAAAACAAAACCATAACTCAGTACTACTATGAAAAAACTAACATCCATCGCCTGCTCGCGCGGGCTCATCGCGGCGGCTCTCATCGGCGCCGGTCACTCCATTGCCTTCGCCCAGGACACTTACGGCGATCGGCTCAACATCGGCTTGGGCCACATTCTGACCGGGACTTATTCCAGCATCGCCGGGGGCACCAACAACACCATCAACGCCCCCTTTGCCACCATCGGCGGGGGCGTCGGCAACCGCAATGACGCCACTTATGGTTTCCTTGGCGCGGGGAATGCAAATGTCAACCAGGGCTACGCCGCCGTCACAGTCGGAGGGGAGTCTAACGTCAACACCAACGATTACTCCTTTGTGGGTGGCGGCACGGTGAACACCAACCTCGGCAACCTGGCCGTCATCGTCGGGGGTGCCGGCAACTACAACACCGGTTATGGTGCAAGCGTTGTGGGTGGTCTGCTCAACCAGGTGTTCGATGACTTGAGTTTCATCGGCGGAGGCGAGCAAAACACGACCCGTGACGCCGGAGGCGGGGGACACTCGTTTATTGGCGGCGGGATTTTCAATACCGTATCCACGAATTACGCCTTCATCGGGGGAGGTTGGGGAAATAGCATTGGCGGCTCGCTCGGGTTCATTGGGGGAGGCTACATCAACACGAACAACGCTCTTGGCGGCACCATCGCGGGTGGGGTCCAGAACGTTGCCACCGGCAGTTACTCGACCATCGCGGGTGGGGCGCAAGCGGTTGCGAGTTTGTATGGCCAATCGGCTCACGCCAATGGCGGTTTCACCTCCCCCGGGGGAGACGCCCAAGCCTCCGATTACGTGCTTCGTGGAACCAGCACTGGCACCAACACGGCAGAATTGTTCCTGGACGGTGCCAGCGAGCGTTTGACAACGCCAACGGCCGGAACCTGGACCTTTGACATTCTGGTCGCGGCCCGGAGTTCGAATGGCGATTCCGCAGGGTTCAGGACCAATGGTGTGATCAAAAACGTGGGCGGCACGGTCACCCTGCTCAGTGGGCAGAAAACCTTGGTGCCTTTTGTCTCTGACTTCGCGTTGAGTGGTTCGCGTGTCATTCTGTCAGCCACAAGTAATGCATTGGCCGTGAGCGTCAAGGGCACCACCACCAATGGCGTCGGTTTGACCAATCGCTGGGTTGCCACCGTCCACACTTCCGAAGTGAAATACTAACCAGGACAGATCCACGCGGGCGGTGGTTTCGGCTGCCGCCCGCTTTTCGACCCACTTTCAGGCTATACCCACAACGACTCTGCCCCGTGACTGACACCTTTTTTGCAATCCACCGCGGACGCAACCTCATCCCGGTCCGGAACTATTGCCAGCGGGCCTTGCAAGGTTGCGGGACAAGCGGGTGGGTCTTGTGCGAGACTGGCGATTGTGGATTGCGGATTGGGGGCGGACTGAAATGACCAAGGACCCGTTGGAATGACCAATGCTCAAATCTCAAAGTTCAGTTCCCAGCCGAAGGTTCAGGCGTTTTTTTTGTGTCTTCGACCAAGCGGGCGGGCGTCGCGAAATCCAGGCAAATCCAATTTAATCCAAGTTGGTGAGGGAAGAATTCTCAGATGGTCAGATTGGAAGATTATCAGACTGGGACTCGGGCTCGCGGGCGTTTGTAATGCTTGGGACGGGAAAGTAACGGCGTTGTAACGGCACTGTAACGCTTCTGATGTTTGTATCTGGTTGCAGGATAACATTGTAACGCCTGTAACGGCTGTACACCCCCAAGTGGAGGGGGAGGCAGTGCGGAAGGCGGAATTTTGGGTAGCGGCGGGTGCTTGCGCAAGGCCAAGGTGCGGAATCCAAGCTAATCCAACCAAATCCAAGTTAATCGGGACTGGGGAACGGTTCCTAGAGGGTGGGCCGTTTGGAATTGCTGCGGCCCACGGAGCTGCGCGGCGTGGCGGTGATGGGGGGTTCCTTCGTGGCTCGACAAATCAGGGCGGGGGCGGCAAGCTGGGTGGCGATGGCATTTAATCAGGATTCCAGTCTCGACCAGTTGTGGAGTGAATATAGCCTGGCGTTCCGGGATTTTGATGATCTGACGCTGGCGCGCTGGCTGGCGCAGACGCTCGGTCAACTCGAGGGTCGGGTGTGGCGGCTTTCGCATCCGCTGGTGGGCGCTTACCGGCTGGCGGCGCAACTGGCGCATGAACGGCAAGTCTGGCTTAAGCGGCTGGCGACGCCGCCGGCGGCTTATGCGGAAGCGCCGTGTTGTCGTGCGCCGCTGTTGCCGCTGGTGACGCGGGATGTGCGCGAGTGCGGACTGCTCTGCCAGTACTGCAATGAGCCGCTGGCGCCATTCGAGGAGATCCCGGTGGAGCTGCGGGGGGAATTGGAAACTTGGGCGCAACAATATGCGCCGGTCCACGCCGTGGCACATTGGGACGATGACCATCGGCGAAGTGCGGGCAATTATGAGGAAGCGCTGGAGAATGCGGCGGGGAGCGCGGAACGGTTGCTGGGTGTGGTGGGCCGGAAAATCATGCCGAAGTTTTTGGATTTTTATCCGGCGGCGGTGTGGGAAGATCAGGATGAGTGTCTCTCGGTGCAGCCCGAGGATGTGGAGTTGTAAGGGAAGGTTGGCGGATCGTTCCGGTTCGCGATGCCATCGACGATCGGCGCGGCGCGTGAGCAATTGCAGTTGTCCCACGTTCGGCGCGGGTGCTAGCATTGCAGCATGAAAATGTTGTTCCGATGGGCCTTTCGGATCTTCATCCTGCTGCTGGTGTTGTTGGTGGCCGGCATTTTGCTGCTGGATACCATTGTCAAGTCCCTTACTGAAAACCGCATTCGCAGCGAGACGGGAATGGATGTGAGGATCGGGAGTTTTTCGCTGGGCCTGTTGTCGCCCGTGCTCACGATCGAGAATTTGAAGCTCTACAACACGGCGGAGTTTGGCGGCTCGCCGTTCGTGGATATGCCGGAGTTGCACGTCGAATATGACCGGAGCGCGCTGTTCTCGCGCCGGCTTCATTGCAAACTGGTGCGCTTCAATGTGGCGCAGGTGAATGTGGTGCAAAGGAAGGATGGCAAAACGAACATCCAGGCGCTGGAAGAGCGGCGACGCAAGGTCGCCGGGAGGGCGAATGCGCCCGGTTCGAGGAGCGGGGCCAGGTTTCAATTTGCCGGAATCGAGGTGCTCAACTTGACGCTTGGAAAGGCGACGCATCTGAGCATGGGCAATCCCAGCCAAGTGAAGGAGGTGAACCTGGACATCCGCAATCAAATCATTCCGGACATCAAGACGAAACAGGATTTGCAATCGATATTGGCCGCGTTGTTGTTGAACCGGGGCGGCATGCCGTTTTTGGATC
>JAQGOT010000548.1 GCA_028293465.1 Pedosphaera sp.
AAAGGGATAGATGTTTTCCACAGGCCGACGGCAGCCGGTCAGGCCAAAGCCCGCGAGCAGGAACGACGCGGACATGATCTTGACGAACGTGCGCCGGGTCACGGGATCCGTCAGTTCGCTGCTGCTCGGGGGTCGGTTTCCAATCCAGATCCGTGATTTTGTCCGGTGAACGCAGGTGGGCGGCCGGGTTGCGATGGCAGTCCAGACAGAAGGACATGCTCAGCGGCTTGGCCTGATAGACTTCATCCATCTTATTGAGCTGGCCGTGGCATTCCACGCAACTCACACCGCGGTTCACATGGACGGAATGATTAAAATAGACGTAGTCGGGCAATTTGTGAATCTGGACCCAAGGAATTGGCTTGCCCGTCTGGAAGCTCTCCCTCACCAACGCCAGCTTGGGATCATCCTTGAGCACCTGGTTGTGACAGTTCATGCAGGTCGAACTGGCCGGAATATTGGAATACCAAGATTTTTCCACCGCGTTGTGACAATACCGGCAATCCACCCCGAGTTGATCAGCATGAATCGCGTGTGAGAACGCCACGGGCTGGACGGGCATGTAACCGACGTTGGTATATTTGTTGGTGAAGTAATACCAGACCCCGGCCGTCACTCCAGTACCCACGAGTAAAACGCCGATGATGATCATCAACGGCAGCCGGTTTGTCCACTTGGGGAAGACGTCTGACATCTGTACAATTTTTGTTAATCCAACCGCAAAATACGCTGAGTCCTAAAAAACACGTTTAGCACCATTGACACGAACCTGTGATTCTTGCCATCGCGAGTCAAGCGTCAATTGTTTTTTCTGGAAAAATTTTGGTGTCATTCAGCACCCAACCACCGACACTCAGGACGGAAGGCTCGCCTGCGTCCGGTGGCAAAATTATTCGCGCTCACCCCACTTCGCAAGAAAGTTTGTGAAATTTTTCACGAATTAGGCGAGTTTAATTCTGTGCATCAGTTTTTGTAATTCTAAAATGGATGCCCCTCAGGAACATAATCATACCTTGTTGAGAGCGAAAGCCGTAACCAACCCGCCTCCGCTTCTCTCTTTACGACCACGCAAATTGAGGGTATAAAGTTGGCCTGTTACCCGTCCAAAATGATCCTCCGCAAACAGAGGTCCAAAGGAAATACTCCGGCCACGTCCTGGCTCGGCTTAGGAACAAAAAAGCTATCCCGCGTCAGTGCGGGTGACCAGGTTGGTTCGCGCCATGAAACAGGGTGCGGGTTGAAGAAAACCTCAGGAATCATGTCCGGCATTCAGCAGATTTACTGCCTTCGATTACCATTGCAAGCTGCTGGTGATAAATTGTTAGCACCGCAACAATTGGCGCACCTGCAAGGATTCAGATGAAGGGGCGATTCCTTGTTTTATTAATTAGTTTGAGCATCGCTTCCTCGGTCAGTCCTTCGCAGGTGCGCGCCACGACGCTCACGGTGACCAATCGTGTCGCGATCGAGGCGTGCGCGAAGTGGAATCCCCGTTTTTGGCTGGGCAATCTCGACGATCCCGTTCCCCCACCCGACTACCGGCCCGATGACAAACATCGCCTGGGCAAATGGCACTTGCGCAACCCCGGCCACAACTTCAATTTCTACGTTATTGGCATCGCGGACAAAACCTTCCGACGTTCTGGAAGGTTCCCGGACCGGGTGTTCAGCCCGGGTTCCGGCTGGAATTGGGCCGTGTGCAAATACAAATGGGTCCGACTGCCGTTTATTTCCTATAATCGCGGAGCCTTCAAAACCTATATTGGCTGGCGCGAACGCGGCAATTTTGGGATTGAGTTGAAGCTCTGATCCGGAAACTCTTGATCGTGCTCGAGAGAAACTTTGAGCAGGAACAACCGACGCCGGAGCAGTTGGCGGCAGCGAAGGAGTTGGTTGCGTCGCTGGCGCGGCGCTGGCATATTCCGGTTGCGCTGACCAAGGGGCATCAGGACTTTGCCAACACGCTCTGTCCGGGAAGCCGTCTCGAGGCCCGGCTGGCCGAGATTCGTAAGGCTGTCGCCGCTCCATAAGCTTGCGCCCCTTCAGCGCCTGAATGCACGAGCCATTTACCATCAGCCTCATCGCGGTGACCGTTCTGGTTTCCTTGCAAGGGTTCCGGAACTCGGCGTTTGTGGAGAAATTCATTTTTTGCCCGCAAGCCATCCTCCGGGATAAGGAATTTTATCGGTTGATCACGTCCGGCTTCCTCCATGCCGATTGGCCCCACCTCGGTTTCAACATGTTCAGCCTTTACTCGTTTGGGAAGGCGATTGAATGGGTTTTTGGGCCGGCCACGCTTTTGACCATCTATTTCGCGAGCATCATCGGGGGCAATCTCCTCTCGTTATTTTTGCACCGGCACCATGTCTATCGAGCCTATGGAGCCTCGGGTGGCGTGTGCGGCATAATTTTTGCCTCCATCTTTCTCACTGGAAGCGATGTCTATCTGTTCATCATTTCGATCCCGGGCTGGCTCTACGCCATTCTTTTTCTGCTAGGTTCGTTCTATGGCATCAAGAATGCCCGCGATAATGTCGGCCATGACGCCCATTTGGGCGGAGCTATCATCGGTCTCGGGGTAACCACCCTCCTCTATTCTGACATCGTCACTCAGCGGCCTTCGCTTTATGCCGCGGTAATGGGTCTTTCATTGGTGCTACTGGTTTATCTCGTTAAAAACCCGCTGTTCTTGCCGCTTACCTCATTTATCGGATCAGCCCCAAAACGATCGATCCCGCGCCAGACCAGACTCACGCGCAAACAGGAGGCGGAAGAGGTCAACCGCATTTTGGACAAGCTATCCCGAACCGGCATGGATAGCCTGACGCCAGAGGAACAAAAAATCCTGTTGGAAGCTTCACGCCGGAGCCGCCGTGACGCAGGCTTGGAATGATAGCTGGGGTAGGACAGTTAGCCGACCGCCTCTTTAAATCTTGTAATATCCCCGTTGGCTGGCAAACTGAGTTCATCAACTAATCCAGCTAAGTACGTAACTTGACTTCGTTTGGTCGGTAATTTACTCGTAATTTATGAGCAATAACAACACCTTGGCAACCTTGTCCGTGCAACAATTAAAGCGCGCCCTATCGCTTCGCGAGCGGATTGACGCGCTCCAGGCGGAACTGGACTCGATCACCGGCGAATCAACTGGCGTAACGGCCCGCGCTAAAGGCGGCCGCCGCAAAATGAGCGACGCCGCCCGCGCCAAAATCAGTGCCGCCCAGAAAGCTCGCTGGGCGAAGCAAAGCAGGGCGGGCGCCACTTCATCGTCCGCAAAAACCGCCAAGGGAAAGCGCAAAATGAGCCCTGCCGCCCGGGCTAAAATCTCGGCGGCGGCCAAAGCACGCTGGGCAAAAGCCAAGGCGGCAAACCGCCGCACGCTGGCTGCCGCGTAAGCGCTGACTTCTCCGCTTCCAACCGGAAAATCTCATGCGGCGCTTACTGCCCGTATGGCTCGTGGCCCTCGGTTTGGTCACGTGCCAAACGCGCGGGAGCGACGCGGATGCCGCCAATGCGGACGTGCTCCGCATCGCCCAATCCTTCACCAACGGCGGCGGTTACAACACGGCGTGGAAAGGGTCGGGCACACCGGCGGCCATCACCTTTCAGGGAGAAAACATACTTGCCGCGGGCGAAGGAACTTACTGCTGTGGGTTTACCTTCACCGTGGCGATGCAGGCCGCCGTTGAGCGGGGGTTGCTGGGCGAGAAAACCACGGCGCAAATCCGACAGTTTCAAAAGGAATGGTATGGCGCGACGGACCAGAGCCGGGAGCGGCTTTGTGCTACGGCCATGACGACTGTGGGCATCGGCCAGGCGATTTCTTTTGAGGAGGCGAAGCCGGGTGACTTCGTGCAGTTTTGGCGCGCCAAATCCGGCCACAGCGTTTTGTTTCTAAGCTGGGTTGAGGAGAAAGGTGAGAAGGTGGGCTTGCGTTATCGCAGTTCGCAGTCGGCAACCGACGGCATTGGCGATCGCGTTGAATACTTCATCAAGACCGCGACCACGCAGAATCCCATCAACAAGGAACGGACTTACTTCTGCCGCTTGAACCCGCGGTAAGTTCCTTCGGCCAAGCCTTACTGTTTTTCTGCGCCGGGTCCGCCTGGTTTTTCGCCCGGCAGCTGATTGGGGAGGCTGTTGAAATCCGGCAATCCCTTCAAATACGGGTTAACCTCGCCCCGGGTGGCGTAATCACTCATCGTGAGGGTAAAGTTGATGAGCAACCAGATGAACCCGGCTCCGGCAAACAGCCAAACCAGCCGGTTGCTGTAACGCACATGCATGAAATACAACATGACCAGAACCATTTTGATCACGGCGATGGTCATGGCCGTCAGCACATTGAACTCTCCCAGGTTGAATTGCGCCGCTCCCCAGGTTAATAGCAGCAATATCATCAAGGCCACCCAGACCAAAACGTAAATCCTTATCGGAACAATTTTAGCGCTCATTTGTGACGATCAATCA
>JAQGOT010000601.1 GCA_028293465.1 Pedosphaera sp.
GGACATCAAGACGAAACAGGATTTGCAATCGATATTGGCCGCGTTGTTGTTGAACCGGGGCGGCATGCCGTTTTTGGATCTCTTTTCAACTGATCCCACAGCATTACCGAAGGCCGCGAGCCAGGGAGTGGCGCCTGCCGCGCCGAAGGTGATTGAGGGCACGAGGCGACCGGTCAACAAATGAGCCAACCGCTCGCAGAGGAAGTGTTAGGAGAACGTTCGCCGTCACCTGTCCATCCGCCCGTAAGCCGCAGACGGGGTTGCGCCTAAATCTTCACCTTGAATTCCTCGCCGGTCTTGAGGGATTGGGAGAAGGCGGCCATCAGTTCGGGGATTTTTTCCAAATCTTTCAGGCTGACGATTTCGACGGGTGAATGCATGTAGCGGTTCGGCAAACTGATGAGGGCGCTGGGAATGCCGCCGCGCGTCCAGAAAATCACGTCGGTGTCGGTGCCGCTGGAGGCGGACATGGCTTCGTGCTGGAGCGGAATCTTTTTGGCGCGGGCAATTTGTTCGATGCGGGCGACGACCTCGGAATGATTGCAACCGCCATGCGTGATGGTCGGGCCCTGGCCGATCTTGGTGTTGCCGTGCTGGGCCTTGTTCACGGTGGGGTAATCGGTGGCATGGGTCACATCCACGACGAGCGCGACGTCGGGCTTGAGCGAGTAGGCAATCTGGCGGGCACCGAGCAGTCCGACTTCCTCCTGGATGTTGGAGACGGCGCAGATTTCCGCCTGGAGCTTGGACTTGGACCCCTTCAGCAAGCGCAAGGTTTCAGCAACGGCGAAGGTGCCGATGCGGTTGTCAAAAGCCCGGGCCACGGCCAGGTCGTTGCGCAGGAGTTCGAATTCATCGTTCAAGGTGATGGGGTCGCCGATTTGCACGAGCTTCTCCGCATCCTTGGTGCTGCTGACGCCGATGTCGATGAACAGGTCCTGGATTTCGGGGACGCGGCGTTCCTTGTCCTGCTTGGTGAGATGCGGGGCAACGTTGCCGACGACGCCTTTCACCGGGCCGTTGCGGGTGTGGATGGTGATGCGCTGGGCCTTGGTGATGGCGGGATCGATGCCGCCCATTTTGCGGACGTAAATAAAACCGTCGGCATCGATGTAGTTCACCGCCATGGCGATTTCGTCGGCGTGGGCGGCGAGCATGAGGCGGGGTGAACCGCCTTTGTTGAGGACGGCCACGCAATTGCCGTAGGAGTCCGAGAAGGTGGTGTCGGCAAATTGGGTGACATAATCCAGCCAGACACGTTGACCGCGGGCCTCGTGACCGGTGGGGCTGGGAGTGTTGACCAGGGTTTTGAGAAAGTTGAGGGATTCATCGCGCATGGCGAAAATATGGCAGTTCGAGGGTTAAATTTCAAAGGTCAAAGTGCGGGAGGCCGGGTGAAAAGGGTGGCGTGCAGCCCGTCCTCGACAGGTCCCGCTCCATTTGTTACCTAGTTTGAATGTGCCGTGAGTTGTTAAAAAAGGCCGCGCGAATCGTGGTCAAGCTGGGAACCGGTGTCCTGACGGACAGCCGGAAGCAGCCGGACCTTGCCCAGATGGAACAGTTGGTGGGGCAGATTGCGGACCAAGGCCGCGAGGGCAAGGAGATCGTGCTGGTCACTTCGGGCGCTGTGGGGTCGGGCATGGGCGCGTTGGGCTACAAGAAACGGCCGGGGCAACTGGCGGAGTTGCAGGCCTGCGCGGCGGTTGGGCAATCCCGGCTCATGGCCACGTATGATAAATTATTCGCGAAGCACAACCTGCATGTCGCCCAGGTGCTGTTGACCCACGAGGATTTGCAGGACCATGAGCGGCATCTCAACGCCCGCAACACGCTGGTAACCCTGCTGAAGCATGGGGTCATTCCCATCATCAACGAGAACGACGCGGTGTCTTCCACGGAGTTGAAATTCGGGGACAACGACAAGCTCTCCGCGTTGGTGGCGTCGCTGTTGCCGGCGGATTTGCTGGTGATTCTGACGACGGTGGACGGGGTAATTGAGAATTTCGGCAAAGCCAATGCGAGGACAATTGCGACCATCGACCAAATCAGCGCCACGGTGGAAGGGATGGTCGGGGGCACTGATAGTGAGACGGCGGTGGGCGGGATGGCCTCCAAGATCCAGGCGGCGAAGATCGTGATTCGCTCGGGCATCCCGCTGGTCATCGCCTCGGGCCGGAAGAAACATCTACTGGCACGCATCCTGGCGGGCGAGGAGGAAGGAACGATTTTCATCCCGCAACCAGCCAAGTTGCAGGGCCGCAAACGATGGATCGCCTTTTTCCATCATCCCAAGGGGACGTTGTTCGTGGATGAAGGCGCGAAGAGGGCTTTGCGCGAGCACGGCAAAAGTTTGCTGCCGCCGGGCGTGGCACGGTGCGAAGGGGAGTTCAAAGCCGGGGAGGTGCTATGCATCTGCGACCTGGACGGAACCGAATTTGCACGGGGAATTTGCAATTACAGCTCCAACGACATTCAAACCCGCACCCTCGGCCGTGCCGAAGTGGTGCATCGGGATAATTTGGTGATACTGTGAGACGCTTTTACCTCGCCACCAATGACAGCAAGAAAATTTTCTTTTGAGGCGACTGGTGCCATGTTTTGAGACTGGAATCGATTATGCCAAAGACTCCTGCCATTGAGGATTTGTTGAAGGTGATGGCGAGGTTGCGCTCGCCAAAGGGCTGCCCATGGGACCGCGAGCAGGACCATCTCTCGCTTCGCTGGCACGCGGTGGAGGAGGTTTACGAGTTGATGGACGCCATCGAGGCGGGCGATGACCATGAGATGGCGGAGGAACTGGGCGATTTGTTGTTGCAGGTGGTGTTCCATTGCCAACTGGCACAGGAACGCGGGGCGTTTAATTTTGAAAAAGTCGCGCGCCATATCGTGGACAAGCTGATTCGCCGCCACCCGCACGTTTTCGGCGATTCCAAGGTTAAAACCGTGGACGCAGTCTGGGCGCAATGGGAACAAATTAAAAAGGCTGAGAAGACGGGGACACGCCACGCACGTCCGTCCGCGCTGGATGGAATTCCAAAGCACCTGCCGGCTTTGCTGCGGGCGGAAAAGCTGCTGAAAAAGGCGCGCAAGGCGGGGTTGGTTGAGGCATCGAAAGCCAAAGCAAGGCGAAACAAGGCTGCGGTGGGTCGAGAGTTGTTCGAGTTAACAAAGTATGCGCAACAACAAGGCTGGTCGGCGGAGGGGTTGTTGAGCGCGGAAATCAAGAGGAACGAGCGCAGTTTGCGGAAGAAGGAGAAGGCCAGCCAAGGTCGGCGTGGGGAAAGGTGAAGACCGACGCTTTCTGATGGGAACATGCTCATGCCCCCGTCCGGACACCAACCCTCATCCCAGCAATTGATTCAATAATGCGTTTGCCAATAACCGCCGCCTGAAACGAAGGAGTTGGGGGTTTGTTGGCAACTCGGATTTTGGATAATGATTACGGGCTTGGGGTTGAGCGCCTCCCACATGGCAGCGTCGGCGGAACGCATCGCTGCCCGGGCTTGCAATCGGGCATTGGCGTTCGCCTCGGCCTCCAACTCCTCCTTAGCGCGGTTTTGCCGGGTGATTTCAGCCTGTTGTGCTTGCTGTAGCGCAAGCTTGTTCTGCTCGGTTTGCCAAACGGTGCGCGCCGTCAGATTCCGGGCCACAGTGGCTCGATAGTTCGCCCACCAGGCGCGGTCTTGAGCTGCTTTCCCAGCTTGCTGCTCTGCCTTATCAGCATCCTGTTTCTTTGTTTTCAGGGCCTCGGCCAATTCCTTGGTCTGCTGCAAGTTGGCGGCTTCCAAGCGGGCGGCCTTGGCTGTGGTGTCGGCCAAGACTTTAGCCATTTTTTCCAACTTGATTTGCATTTCCCCGATCTGATCCTCGGCGACTTGCAAAGTGGCCTGGCTGACTGCGTGTTGCTGCGCTGCTCCGGCAACCTGCTTTTCCAATCGGCGATTCACCTGAGCCTGGATGCAGGACCAACCAGTCGCGAACAGCAGAAGGATTATCACGGTACTGAGCAAAGTTTTCATGTTTAATGGGTGATCAAGGGTTTGCCAAAGGGGAGAGCGAACGCCCACGCACTCCCCCGCAAAAGCCGTGAGCAAAGGCTGCCGGGTTGGGAGGAACGCGCAGTTATCATACAATCCATCTGACGTACCAGATCACGTTCTATTCATTTCGGGAAAGGGATGCTGGAAGGCGGCGACCAGACCTTGGGTGCACCCAAGACCAGGCTCGACTGAGTTGGGAGCCTCCAAAAAGGCTCTAAACCCTTCACCGCGGGCTTGACCAAATCAGCGACTGGCACAACACTCTTCATGACCCCGGGCTCGGGACGGGTCTGATCAGGGGTGCCAGCCCACGCTGCCGATAAATACACAGTCATAATTGCATGAACAAATCCATCTATCTTACCCACTACCTGGCTGTTGCCGGCACTGTGCTGCTAATCGCCAATCCATCACCTGCCGCCGACTCGCCGCCGAAGACTCCCGGGTTCTCGGTTAAATACATGGACACGACCGTCGATCCGAGCAAGGACTTCTACCATTACGCTTGCGGCATGTGGCTCAAGGAGAATCCCGTTCCCGCCGACAAATCCCGTTGGGGCGGCTTCGGGGAGTTACAGGAGCGCAATTGGTTTTTGATTCATCAAATCCTCGACTCCACCACCCAGACCCCGGCCCAGCCGAATTCGCCGGTGCAAAAAGTGGGCGATTTCTTCAAATCGGCCATGGATACAAACCGTTTGGAGGAGCTCGGGTTCAAGCCGCTGGAGGCCGACCTCAAACGCATTGAGGTCTTGAAGTCGCCTGAGGATTTGCTCCGATTGGTCGCCAACTTCCATGACCGCGGCGTGGGCGCCTGCTTTGGGGAATCGGTGTCACCGGACGCGAAAAATAGTGCGGTGTATGCCTTTGAGCTGGAGCAAGGCGGGCTCGGCCTGCCGGACCGCGACTATTACCTGAGTGATGCTTTTGCCAAGCAGCGCGAGGCGTATGTCGGTCACATTACGAAAATGTTCGGGCTCCTCGGCGAACAGCCAACCGACGCCCAGGCCCACGCGGCAACAGTTCTGGAACTGGAAACCGCGCTCGCCAAGGCCAGCAAGTCACGCGTCGATATGCGGGACCCGATTGCAAATTACCACAAATTCACGGTTGCGGAACTGGCGAAAAACTATCCAGATCTGCCGCTGAAAGTTTACATGGCGGAAACCGGGTTGGAGAAAGTTCCCGATCTCATCATGGGTCAGCCCGACTTTTTCGCGGGTCTGGACAAGCTGGTCAAAGACCGGCCTTTGGATGACTGGAAAACCTACCTCCGCTGGCATCTGGTTCACTCGGCAGCGCCGTTCCTGAACGCGGCGGCGGAGCAGGAATCCTTTGCTTTTTACGGCACGGTGTTGCGTGGCCAACCCA
>JAQGOT010000602.1 GCA_028293465.1 Pedosphaera sp.
GTTCATGCTGCAAAAGCTCGCGGACAAAATGAAAGTGCCGTACCCCAAAATGCCCAACAATGTGGTGGAACGTTTCGGCAACAGCAGCGGGGCGACCATCCCGCTCGCCATCATCCTAAACCTCGCCAACCAGGTGAAAGCCGGACATTATAGTGCGTGCCTCGCCGGCTTCGGAGTGGGCTTGACGTGGAGCGCGATGCTGATGCAACTGGGCGGGTTGAATTTTTGCGAGATAGTTGATTTTCCTTAGTCTTGGAACTTATGAACGAATTTTTGAAAAAGCTTGCGGAAATAATTGAGGTTTCGGACGTCAAAGAAACGGACGATCTGAAGGCGTTTCCACAATGGGATTCCCTCGCGGTGTTATCCGTTATTGCGATGCTCGATGCCGAACAGGGGGTAAACCTGCTCGCCCCCGATTTCCAACAAGTCGGCACGGCCGGGGAGCTTTGGCGCCTGGTCCAATCCAAGAAGCAGTCCTGAATTCGCTGTCGTCGGTTGCAGGATCAGATTATGAGGCATTCATTGCGAGCTGAAGGTTTCGGTGTGCGGCTGCGTCCAGTCGAGATGGATGATGCGGCGTTCATTCTCTGGCTTCGTCATCTGAACCACGCCAAGGGGAGGGTGGGGGACTCGGCCGCCGATATCACCAGCCAACAGGATTGGCTCAAGTCCTATTTTGATCGGGAGGGCGATTTTTATTTTATCATCGAGACGCTCGGCGGGATTTCCGTGGGGACCTACGGCCTTTATAACGCCGGTGACGGGAGCGCGGAATCGGGACGCTGGATCATCCGTCCGGACGTGTCAGCGGCGATTCCAAGCGTCATCCTGGCCTTTCATATTGCTTTCACCACGCTGCGCCTGAAGGAGGTCCGGGTGACCACGGTTTCAACGAATCGTACGGTGCTCTCCTTGAACGTTAAGTTTGGCTTCCGGCAGACGAGGATTGAGCAGGGAGCCCAAATTATCGATGGCGAACCCGTGGACTTGGTGCATTTTCTGTTGACTTCGCAGGATTGGGCGAAGCGCTGCGAAACGCTGGTGCCCCTGGCCCGGTTTGCGGAAACCCAGGTGAAAAAGTGGGCCGAGGCACAATCCCCAACCAAGGCTTGCGGTGACTCGGAAAAGACGGTTAGCTAACAACCTATGGACTTAAGCGATTGCCGCATCATTGACCTGCCCAAAATTTCGGATCCGCGTGGAAATCTGACCTTCATCGAGGGCGAACGGCATGTCCCGTTCCAGGTGAAGCGCGTATTTTACCTGTATGACGTGCCGGGGGGCGCTGAACGCGCGGGGCATGCCCTGAAGAAATGCGAGCAGTTCTTGATCGCGATGTCGGGCAGTTTCGATGTGCTGGCGTACAACGGCAAGGAGAAGCAGCGCATCCACCTGAACCGTTCCTATAACGGCCTGTACCTGCCACCCATGGTTTGGCGGGAAATGGACAATTTTTCATCTGGTTCGGTCTGCTTGGTGCTTGCCTCGGAACCCTATAGCGAAGGTGACTACTACCGCGACTATAAGGATTATTTGAAGGCCATGGGAGGCGCCACCCCTTGAAAGTACCGTTTCTCGACATGGTCAATCCGTACGCGGAGCTCAAGGCGGAGCTCGATGAGGCGTATTTTCGCTTCATGCGCTCGGGTTGGTACATCTTGGGCAAGGAGGTCGAGGCGTTCGAGCAGGAGTTCGCGAGCTATTGCGGCAGCAAGCACTGCATCGGGGTCGGGAACGGACTCGAAGCGTTGCACCTCATCCTCCGCGCGTATGATATCGGCGAAGGTCACGAGGTGATCGTGCCGTCGAACACTTACATTGCCAGTTGGCTGGGTGTCTCGTATGCGGACGCCACGCCGGTGCCGGTTGAACCCGATCCCAAGACGTTCAATCTCGATCCGGATCGGATCGAAGCCGCCATCACGCCCAGAACAAAAGCCATCATGCCGGTTCATCTTTACGGCCAACCCGCCGACATGGACCCGATCATGAGCATCGCCCGCAAACACGGATTGAAGGTGATCGAGGACAATGCGCAGGCCCAGGGGGCGCGCTACAAAGGGCGGCGGACCGGCGCGTTAGGCGATGCCGCAGGCCATAGTTTCTACCCGGGCAAGAATCTCGGGGCCTTTGGAGATGCTGGCGCAGTGACCACCGACGATGCCGAATTGGCTGACCGCGTGCGCACGCTGCGCAACTACGGCTCTAAGAAGAAGTATTACAACGATTTCAAAGGCTACAACTCCCGCCTGGACGAAATGCAGGGCGCATTCCTTCGTGCGAAATTGACGAAGCTCGATGAGTGGAACGATCGCCGCCGGGCGGTGGCTGCCGGTTATCTGGCGGGGTTGCGGGATGTTCCCGGCCTGACATTGCCGTTCGTGCCGGAGTGGGCCGAGCCAGTCTGGCATCTGTTTGTGGTCCGGCATGCGCAACGGGAATCTTTGCAGCAGCGGCTCACGAAGGCCGGGGTTGGCACTTTAATTCATTACCCTGTGCCGTCCCACCTGTCGGGTGCCTACGTGGATGCCGGTTGGCAAAAGGGCGCTTTTCCCATCGCCGAAGAACTGGCTGACACCGTATTGAGTGTGCCCATGGGGCCGCATCTCCCGAAGGAACAGGCTG
>JAQGOT010000613.1 GCA_028293465.1 Pedosphaera sp.
GTGAGGTCCACCATGATGTTAAAATGGATGTTGCCATCGCCGGCGTGGCCAAAGCAGGCGATTTGCAGATTGTGCTTCTTTTGCAGGCGTGTGGCGAAACGGAACAACTCTTCCAGCCGGCTGCGCGGAACGACAATGTCCTGGTTGAGTTTGGTCAAGCCCGTATCTCGGAGGGCGTAAGAGAACTCGCGGCGCAACTGCCAGATTGCTTCGCACTGGGCCTCCCCATAACCGCGCTCGATAAACAGCGGATGCAGTTCCTGAATGATTTTCTGCAAGGCGCGGACTTCGCCTCGAACGGAGTTTTCCTGCCCGTCTAATTCGACGATCAGATGCGCTCGACAACCGCTCAAGCGTTCGCTGCCGGTGCGTTTACGGGCGGCGGCAAGCGTGAAGGCATCGGCGACTTCCAGTGCGCAGGGGAGAAACCCGGCCCGCAGAATCGCGTGAATCGTGCGGATGGCAGCCTTCATCGTTGAGAAGCCGATCGCGAGGCAAGCCCGGAAAGGGGGCAGGGGCAGGAGTTTCAAAGTTGCTTCAGTGATCGCCCCGAGCAAGCCTTCGGAACCTACAAACAAGCGGGTGAAATCGAAGCCGGTCTTATTCTTGTGGGTGCGACTTCCGAGGCGCACCACCGACCCGTCGGCGAGGACGACTTCCAACCCGAGCACGTAGTCCCGTGTCACGCCGTATTTCAAACAACGTGGACCACCCGCGTTGGTCGCGATATTTCCGCCCAAAGAACAGTCCGCACGGCTGGCGGGATCGGGCTGATAAAACAACCCGCGCTTCTCCACCGCCTCCTGAAGTCGTTGGGTAACCACGCCCGGTTGCACCACGGCGACAAAGTCACGCTCGCTAATTTCTTTGATCCGATTCATCCGAGCAAGCGAAAGGACGATTCCGCCTCGGGCAGGGACACAACCACCAACGTATCCAATTCCGGCCCCCCGCGGTGTTACGGGGATGCGGTGTCGGTATGCGAACCGGAGCAGGGCGGATACGGATTGGGTGCTGCGGGGTAACGCCACCGCATCCGGCAACTGACTGGCGAACCATTTGTCGCCGGCATTTTGTTTGCGCACGGCCATGTCGAAACTCATTTCCCCTGCGGGCAAAATTCGGTTTAGTTTTGCCAGTCCGGTTCTTTCTTTGGCGCTCATGATGAAGTGTTATTTTCCGGAGCAAGAAACTCACGTGCCTCCTCGAGTTCCTCGGTTGGCACCTCGACGAGAATTCCACCCGCACCCAAGGCATAGCCATCCATGCTTAACGCGGATAACTCGTGAGTGACGATTGGATGAAATCCGGCTGCTTCAAGCCGGCAACGCACCAATTGGGCGTCAATCGGATTGAAGGCTTGGAAAATGGTGCTAAACTTCATGATAAACAATGCCCCGGGTCGGAGCTTGGTTCAAGCCGGGAGCAAAGGCTTGATTTCAGCGAAAACAATTATCCCCGCACCAGTTTGCAACAAGCTTTGGACCTGTACATCCACTTGTTGGCCGATCAGGGTTTGGGCTTGATTGACTACGACCATGGTGCCGTCGTTAAGGTAGCCGATTCCCTGGCCTTTGTCTTTGCCTTCCCGCACGATGCGCAGGTGCAGGACTTCACCCGGCAGCAAGATCGTCTTCATGGATTTGGCTACCTCATGAATGTTCACATGCGAGACCGATTGCAATTCCGCTATTTTGCCAAGGTTATAGTCGTTGGTAAAGAGCTTGGCCCCGAGGTTGCGCGCCAGGCGGACCAACTTTGCGTCAACTTCCTTCTCCTCCGGAAAATCACCGTCATGGATCCTGACTTCGATGCGCTTGCTGCGCTGGATTCGGTTAAGCATTTCCAGTCCGCGGCGACCACGCGTCCGGCGAACCGGATCGTTGGAGTCGCCGATCTGTTGCAACTCCTTCAACACAAAACGCGGCACGATGATCAGCCCTTCGAGAAAATTTGCCTCGATCAAATCCGCGATGCGTCCATCAATAATGACACTCGTATCCAACAATAGAAAGTTGTCCGGCTTGTTTTGTGGAGCAAAGCGGACGTACGGAATTATGAGGGAGAAATCCTCCTTGTTGCTTCGCATCGCGAGTACGATTCCGATGTAGCTGAACCCCAGGAACAGGCCGAGTCGGATTTGCAAGCGCGTTGGCCCGTCCGAATTCTCAAACAGCCCCGAGTGATCAATCAGCAGCGCTACGATACTGCCCAGAAATAGTCCGAAGCTGGTGGCAGAGAAAGCCCGCAACGAAAAGCCCTTGAGCATTTCATCGATCGCGATCAGAAGGCCGCCAAAACCGAATCCCATCGCCACCCCCAGAAAGCCATTTCCTTTGATGACGGCGAATTCAGGCCGCACCTGACTGACTTCGTAGCCGCCCATCGTGCACAGCACGAGAAACAAAATGCGGATGTACCAGAGCGACATAATTATTTGGTTGGGCTCCGACCACCGGATGGCACTGGATTTGATGCGGGCGGATTCTTGGGCGGTTTGACGCCGCGGAGGACCCGCCACAGCCCCAACCGATTCAGATTGCTTGACGTAATCGCCAGATTACTTGCGAGGAGGGAAAAGTTGTCTGCCATCGGTTGATTTTTCAGCAAACCGCCCGCTAATCCATGCCCGGCCTGCACTTCACTTAGCAGATTGGTTAACATGGCGGTAGAGGTCTGCACGTTGTTGATGGCAGCGGCGATCTGAGGCCCGTTCGTGTTCAGCAGACCCTGGGCTGAGACCCCGACGGCGTTCAATTGCTCGGTAAAAACCACCAGGTTGCTGACGGCCGTATTGACTGGAACATCATTCGAGACCACGAGTTGGTTGATATTGTGGACCGTGGTTAATGCATCCGAGGAAACCTGGCGGAACGTGCTGACCGTAACCGCGAGGTTGGTCAGGGTTTGCTCGTTAAGCACCAAGCGACGAACTTCATCGATGGCATCATTGAGTCTCTTGGCGGTGGAATCAATTCGCGTGATGAAACCCTGGGCGCTACGGGCCACCTCCTGAAGGTTGAACGGTTCCGGAGCGGTGACTTCGTCGCCCGGTTGCAGGATGGGCCCCGTGTTTCCGTCCGGGTAAATGGCCACATATTGGTCACCCAGAAAACCGGATTGTTCAATGGTGAAGCGGGCACTCTGATGAATGACGTAGGGTTTATAAATCTTGAGGGCGACGGTGACGTTTGTGCCCTCGGGCGAGAGCAAAGTCTGTGCAACCGTACCTACCTGGACACCGGCCATCAAAACTCCCGCTCGCGACCTCAACCCGCCCACGTTGTTCACTTTCAGGTAAATGGTGTAAGTGGGCCGAAAAAAGGTGGTGCCCTTGCTGAATTGCAGCAATAACACCGCCAGCACGACCAGGCAGAGCAGGACAAAAGCCCCAACTTTGATTTCTAACCGTTTTTTGCTCATATCAAAAGTAATGTTCTTTGGGCATGGAAATGCCGTTCACAAACCGATGGACCACCGGATCGGTGGAACTGAATATCTCCTCCGGAGTTCCTGAGAAATAAATCTTTCCCTCGTGGAGCATCAGGATGCGTTGCCCAACCTGGCGGGCGCTGCGCATATCATGGGTGACCACCACGCTGGTCACCTTGAGCCGATCCCGCACGCGCAGGATGAGTTGATCGATGCTGTCGGAGACCACGGGATCCAATCCTGTGGTGGGCTCGTCATAAAGCACAATCTGCGGCTGGTAAATGATGGCTCGCGCCAGCCCGACGCGCTTGCGCATCCCCCCCGACAGTTCGGATGGCTTCTTCTCCTCCGTGCCTGACAATTCCACCATGTCCAGCACCTCCGTGACTTTGCGCCGCATTTCTTGAGGTGGTATTTTATGCTCACGGCTCAGGGCAAAAGCTACGTTCTCCGCCACCGTCAGGGAGTCGAACAACGCGGCCCCTTGGAAAAGCATGCCGAATTTTTTTCGCACCCGCAATAATTGCCGTTCATTGAGGCAGCAGATGTCTTCGCCATCAATCAAAACCTGCCCGGCGTCTGGCGTGAGCAGGCCGATCAGATGCTTGAGCAACACGCTCTTGCCTCCGCCGCTGCGGCCGATGATCACCACCGATTCGCCCGGTTCAACCCGAAAGCTTACGCCATCGAGGATGCTGTTCGAGCCAAAACTTTTCTTTAAATTCCGCACCTCGATCATAAATACTTGAGCAATTCAGTCAAAGTCAGGGTGAGGAAGAAGTTGCAGATGAGAATGGTGATGGAGGCATACACGACGGCTTCAGTCGTTGCGCGGCCGACGCCCTCAGCCCCCTCACCACAATTCATTCCTTTATAGCAGCCAATAATGGCAATAATCCCGCCGAAAACGCAGGCCTTGATGATGCCGATCATCACATCAACGGCGCCGGTGTACCTGAGCATATTGTAATAAGAATACGCCGGGTCGATGCCCAACAGGTACACCCCCACCAGGTAGCCTGAGGTGATCCCGACCAGGATGGCCTCGGCCGTCAGGAGTGGCAGCGAAATCAACAATGCCAGCAAACGCGGCACCACCAGATAGTCAACCGGGTGGGTCGCCAGGGTCCGCAAAGCATCGATCTGCTCCGTCACCTTCATCGTTCCTAGTTCGGCCGCCATGGAGGCTCCCACCCGTCCGGCCACCATCAGCGCCGTCAATACGGGGCCCAACTCGCTGCACATTGAGACGCTCACCACCGCCAGTGTGGCGGTATCCATCTTGACTTTGTGAAATTGAAAGTAAGTCTGCGCGCAAAGCACCATGCCGGTAAATGCGCCTGTAACCAGCACCACCGATTGGGATTTAACCCCGATGAAATACAATTGGTAGACGAAATCGCGCCAGGAGACTTTGAGCGTGAAAAGCGAGTTGACCGCCTCCTTTGCCAACAGGCTGATTCGTCCCAAACCTTCCAGCCATTCGGCCACAAACCGGTTGGCAAAAATATTCATTCGTAAATTATTTAGCAAAGGCGGGGGAAGGTGACCAGTC
>JAQGOT010000630.1 GCA_028293465.1 Pedosphaera sp.
GGCCTCCCGTCAAGTGAATCAGCAACGCTGACATCAGCATCTGCCCGATTGCGATCACGTGCCGCGTCAGCACTCTTCCCGGTTGCAGCAGTCCAAGCAGCACCGGCACGCCGGTGACCAGTCCACCCAAAAACACCGCCGCCCATACGTGCAGGTGTACCTGGCTCTCGGTGCCGTTCCAGGTGCGCGGGGAAATCCAAAGGGCCAGCAGGATGCCGAAAACCCACTGACAGGCCATCAAGCGCGCGAAAATCCGGTCAGTGTGCTCGACAATATTTTGTTGCTGTTCCTTGAACAACTCGGCGGTGCGCTGGGAAATTGTGCTGGCAATGGTGGTTGTTTTTGATGCCGGGGGATTCATCGGGCAGTCTCCTCGGGCGAAGCTTTGCAGGTTCCCGACAAGGAACATCCGAAGACAGGCGTTTGCCTCACGTTCGATTCCTGTCCCGCCAGCAAAGAAACAACTGCGCTTTCACCCGCGTTATCACCGGCATGACCCCGGCCGCCGGTGATTCCGCCGTTGAACAGCAAGTGCCCCTGTGTGTCATAAAGAAGGACATAACTGGAGGTTTCCGCACCAAACAGGCGCGCCTGCTCACCATCGCGATCTGCTTCCACGGTAACGCATGGAATGGCCGCCGCGCTCTGCCACAAACGGGTTTGGGTCCAGCCGGCAGGAGATTTACCGGGCTGAAAGAACAACACCTGAGCGGCGACCTTGCCATGAGAGCGAGCGAGGAGGCGGTTCAATTCTTCGATGCTGGCCCGCGTGCAGGGACATTGGGGATGGGCGAACATGACCAGGGTGGCGCGGTCATGATCCAACGGTATCCGGGCTCCCGCAGGCCAGTGTTGCGGGGGGATGCCGATGTGCCCGCTGGCATTCTGGTAGTTCAAAATGATGGCGAAACCTGCTCCGGCTGCAAGCAGCCAGGATGCGCCAAGGGCAATTCGGAGTGGAAAGACTTTTGAGTCCACCGAAGTAACCCAGCAAGGCCTATGCCATTCGGTGGCCGCCTGGAAAGCTCGTTGGTCCCGCCAGTTTGGCTTCCCGGAGCAGGCCGGAAAGGCATCAACAATCTGACTTGCCCTCGCAGAATCTGGCGAAGCTCGATTCTGATCTTTTGGAAATCCGCTCTTTTCGCTCAAGGAAGCCGCGCGCCGCCTATCCCGCTTTCAGCAGTTGAATGATGACCTTGACGCACAATTCGGTCGGCGAAATCGGCTTGGTAATCAGGTCGTTGCCGCCGCTCAGGATGGAGCGGGAACGGGTTTTGAAGTCGCTGTAACTCGTCACGAAAATGACGGGAGTCTTTTTGTGCAGCGGCAGGTTGCGCATCTGCTCGCAGAGCGCCAACCCGTCCAACCCCGGCATGCTGATGTCCAGGAGGACCACGTTGTACGAGGTTTGTTCCAGTTGCTTCAATGCCTCGAACGGATCCGCCAAGCTGGTGGCCGAGAGTTTCGCCCGGCCCAAAGCCTGCACGAGCGCGCGATTGGAAACGATGTCGTCGTCCACGACCAGGATGGCTGCCGGCGGGCGGGGTTGTTCGTCGGTCAGTTTGCCACGGTCAAACCGGTCGGTTAAAAACGCGATGGTGGCGGCGACCGTGTGACGGGAGGCGTCATTGATGTGCGCGGGCTTGTTCAGCAACTCGAAGAGCACCGCTTCCAGCGCACTGCACAACTCGGCGGTGCGGTGGTAACCGGCCATCCCGGCCATTTGGATCAAAAACCCGAGCTTGCGATTCAAGGCGATGAGCCGGTCCGCCTGGGCCGGGGATTCCGCAGCGTCCAGAAAATCCCGACACATCTGGCGGAGTTCCTGCAGGATGATGGGAGCACGTTCAGCAAACTGCCGTCCCATGCGGGTGGGAAACTCGGCATCGCCTTCCGGCTTCGCAACAGGTTCAGGCACGCTCGCCTCGGGCACGGGAGGGCTGATCATTTTCAGCGGTTCAGCGAGCCGGCTCGGCTCCACCAGAACCTGGTGGATGACTTCCACCAGTCGCGTGGGATTCACCGCCGCCTTGACCAACGTCCGCTCAACGGCCAGCGCCGAGATCTGCTCCACCAGGTCGCTCAGAAACGAATTGGAGAACACGATCACCCGGGTGAACTTCAGCTCCGCGTCTTGGCGCATGAATTTGAGCACGTCCGCGCCGGTCAGCTTGGGCATCATGAGGTCCAACACCACCAGATCCGGCTTGAATTCCGGCAGCTTTTTCATCGCCTCCAATCCGTCCACCGCCACGACCACATCAAAACCCACTTCTGCCAGCTTGTGACTGTAAATGCTGGCAATCAGCGCATTGTCTTCAACAAACAAAATCTTTTTCATTACACATGGGTTTAGCGTTGGTCAGCCCCCATCAAATCTTGATAAATCCTGCTCCTCAAATAAGGGTTGTCGCGCCGGAAGGCAAGTTCGTTTTCTTTGTCGGCATCCGTTCTGGCGGTGGTGTGACTGGTGGTCCGCAACCATCCGATATTCCCAGGGTTGTTGGCATGAGTAAGTCCTCAATTTCAAAAGTTCGCCGAGTAATCGAGTAACTCAGCCGACCGTCCTGGTGCCTCCCACATCCACCCGGACACCACGAACAACTCGGCGCCGCTCAACCTGGTGGGACGCCACAGCTCCGGTCAAATGGCCCGACCCAATGAAGCCGTCGATACATGAGCGTTCAGCCTCTGCTTTACCGGTGAAGGCCTGTCGATTGCGCAGAGGCAAATTCATGCGCGCAATCGACACAGAACCGTCACGTTTAATAACTTGCCAGAATCGGTTGCGAAGCATAAAACGTCTTTCCATTCGTGCAGTTCTCGGGACGTATCCAAAAAATGACGTTAATTCGCAACCCTATTGCAACGTATTCCCACCATGAAACCCAACATTCAGAAGTCCTCCCTCCGGAACTTGGTTCCGCTCCTCATCAGCGCGTCCGCGCTGTTCCTCGCCGTTCTACAGGCGGGTGCTACCATCAGCACCTCCCTCCAACTGCAACTGGGCAATCCCAGCAACGCCGCCGTTGACGCAAACAACCACGACCATTACCTCATCCAACGGACGGTCGAGTCCCTGGATTTCAGCGATAATCTCGGCGCACCCAATTGGGCGAGCTGGGATCTGACTTCGGGCGACGTCGGCTCCAGCGGCCGCTCCGCTTCGTTCTACACCGATACGAACCTCCCCGCGGCCTTCTACCACGTGACCACCAGCGATTACACCAGCTCCGGTTATGACCGCGGCCACATGTGTCCGTCGGATGATCGCACGGATAACACAACCGACAACAAGCTGGTGTTTTTCATGTCCAACATCATTCCTCAGGCCCCGGACAATAACCAGGGGCCGTGGGCGAGCTTTGAAAGCTATTGCCGCACGCTCGCTTCCGCTGGGGATGAAATCCTGATCATGTGCGGCCCCAGCCTTTTCGATGGTTCCCGCATCCAGCCCAGCGGCAAGGTTTCCATTCCCGGCTACACTTGGAAGATTGCGGTGGACGTGCCGGCGGGCAGCGGCAGCGCTTTGAGCCGGATTACGGCGTCCACCCGGGTGATTGCCTTGAAGCTGCCGAACATCGCCGGGATTCGCAGCACGCCGTGGACTAATTTCATCACCTCCGCCAACCAGATCCAAACCGATACCGGTTATACTTTCTTCACCGCGCTGCCCGCCAGCGTGGCCGGGGTCCTGCGGGCCAAAGTGGATGGCGCCGCCGCCCCCACCCTTTCGAGCTTCTCCCCCGCCAGCGGGGCCGTGGGCGCGAGTGTCACCGTCAACGGCACGGGGTTCACCACCGCCGCCAGCGTGACGTTCAACGGCACGAGCGCCGCCTTCACCATTAATTCCGACGTGAAGATCACGGCGACGGTGCCCACCGGCACCACCACCGGCAAAATCACGGTCGCTGCGGGCGGCGGCAGCGTGACCAGTGCCAGCACCTTCACCGTGTCCGGCGGGACGGTGCCCGGCATCACCAGCTTCTCGCCGACGAGCGGCGCGGTCGGCACCGGCATCACCCTCACCGGCGTGAACTTTACTTCCGCCTCGTCTGTGAAATTTAACGGCACGAGTGCTTCGTACACCGTCAATTCCAGCACGAGCATCACCACCACTGTGCCTGCGGGTGCCACCACCGGTCCGATCTCCGTCACCACCCAGGGCGGCACGGCCACCAGTTCCACCAGCTTCACGGTCACGAGCGGGGGCGGCAGCGGCACCGTCGTCATCAGCCAGGTTTACGGCGGGGGCGGCAACAGCGGCGCCACTTATAAGAACGATTTTATCGAACTTTACAACGCCGGTTCCACCACGGTGGATTTGAGCACCTACGCGGTTCAATATGCCAGCGCGGCTGGCACCAGTTGGCAGGAAACCACCTTGAGCGGTTCCCTCCTGCCGGGTCATTACTACCTGGTCCAAGAGGCCGCCGGCACCGGCGGCACCCTGAACCTGCCGACGCCTGAAGCCATCGGCACCATCAGCATGTCAGCCTCCAGCGCCAAGGTCGCCCTCACCAAGACTCAGACGCTCCTCACGGTGGACAACCCGGTCGGCCTCAGCGCCGTGGCGGATTTCGTTGGCTATGGCACGGCGGACGCGTTTGAAGGCACCGGCGCGGCACCCACGCTGAGCGCCACCACCTCCGCCTTGCGTGCCAACGGCGGCTCTACTGATACGACCAACAACGCGGCTGACTTCACGGCCGGCACCGTCAACCCGCGCAACTGATTCCGGTTCAAGATCTCGATTCGGGCCGTGTTGGTCGCACGGCCCGAATCCTTCCCTGCCATGAAGAACGATTACCGGCTCCGCGTAACGCTTGGGGTCTCGTTGACGCTCGCAATCATTGCGACTGGCGCTTTGCTCTTCCTCCGCAGCCACTCACACCCAATCAAGTCTGTCACCGCCGCCTCCGGATCGGACCCTGATTCACTTTCGCCGGGCGCCACGACCTCGACCGGGACTTCCCCGCCAGCCTCCGCTTCCGCCGCCGATCTCAGCGCGGTGCTGGACAAGGCCCTGCAGGAGCCGGATCCGAGGAAGCGCGCGAGTGAATTCGGGCGATTGCTGGCCTTGTGGGTCGAGCAGAATCCCGAGGCGGCGCTCGCATACGTCCGCAAAATGCCGCCTGCGGCGGAATATACCGAAGGTCTCTTCATCGTGCTGGAGGCCTTGGGACGGGGTGATTCAAAACGTGCCCTTACATTGGCGCGCGACCTGGCCACGACTCACGAACAACGGCACGTTTACAGCCTGCTCTTCGACCAGCTCTCCCGCCGCGATCTGCCAACCGCATTGAGCTTGTTGGAGTTGGCGCCCGCTGGCGAGGCTCGCGAAAACGCGGTCCGTGCCCTGGCCACCCACTGGGCGGCGAGTGACATGACCGCCACCCTGAACTGGGCCGAGCAACTCAGCGAGGCCGGGGAAAGAACCGCCGCGCTGGAGACCGCCCTGAAGGTGCTCACCGAAACCGATCCCCGCCGCACCCTTGATGTCGCACAACAATTTCTCACCGGGACGGCGCTCGACCGGGTCCTGACCGACAGTTTGAAGCAACTGACCGCCGCTGATCCGCAGGCCGCCGGCCTGGTGGTCAGTCAATTGCCCGCTGGCCTGGTGCAAACTCACGCGGCGCTGGACGTGGCCCGCGCGCTGGCCGCCGAGCAGCCAGCAACCGCCCTGGCCTGGATCAAAACCTTGCCCGCCGGTGAAGTGCAGCAACTGGCCTTGAACAATGTGCTCGACCTCTGGAACCGCAAGAGCCCCGCTGAGGCCGGACAATATGTGGCCCAGATGCCCAAAGGGGCCGATCAGGATGCCGCGGCCAACCACCTCGCGAAAGATCTGGCGGCGGCCAACCCGCTTAGCGCCGTCCTCTGGGCGGAGGGCTTGGAAGCGGTTTCAGCTCGGAACGCCGCCCTGGTCAGCATCGCTTCCGGTTGGGCGGAGCGGGATCCGGCCGCCGCCACCGAATGGGCCGGCGCTTTGGCGACCGACAATCCCGCGCGAGTCAAAGCCCTCAACAGCGCGCTCTCTTATTGGGTCATGGAAGATCCGACCGCCGCCGGCAATTTTGTGCAAAGATTGCCGGAAGTGGATCAACCCGCTGCCATCATGGCGGTGGCTCCCGCCCTCGCGCAAAATAATGTCGCCAACGCCCTTGATTGGACGCGCACCATTTCTGATCCGGATGTCCGCGAAATCGCTCTCCAGCAAGTGGTGACCCGCTGGGCTGATAACCAGCCCCGGGACGCCGCCCGATGGGTGATGACCGAGCCCGAGGGCACCGAGCGCGTGGATCATGTGCGCACGGTGGCGGGGCAGTGGCTGACGGCGGATGCCGAGAGCGCCACGTCCTGGGTGCAAAGCCTGCCTCCTGGCAAAACCCGCGACGCGGCGGTGGACGTGGTGGCTGATCAGTTGACCCCCAAGAACCCAACCCTCGCAGCGACTTGGGCCGATTCCATCGGAACACCCGAACTCCGCAGCGCCCGTCTCGAGGAGGTGGCGACCGCCTGGCTGAAAAGCGATCCCGCCGCCGCCCGCACCTGGTTGGCGAGCGTGAATCTCCCGGCGGAAACCAAGACCCGCCTCCTTGGCCCGTAAGCACTCGCCTTTGCGCCTCCTCCCGTCCGGGTAAAGCCATCTCCCGCAATTAAACTTTGTGCCCTGGCTGGTTCGTGGTTATTTTAGGCGATTGAAGATGGTAATTACTGAAACCAAGCCAACCAACGTCGAACGCGAGCCGCTCCCGCGGACTGCCGCGCGTGGCCCGGAACTGCTCGCGCCCGCGGGAGATTGGGATTGCGCGAAAGCGGCGGTGGAAAACGGCGCAGATGCCATCTACTTCGGCCTGGAACGTTTCAACGCCCGCATGCGGGCCCATAATTTCACCGAAGCGGCCCTGCCGAAGCTGATGGAGTTTCTGCATCGCCGCGGCGTGAAGGGCTACGTCACATTCAACACTCTGATCTTCGCCAACGAAATGGCCGATGCGGAGCAGTATCTCCGCGCCATCATCGCCGCCGGGGTGGATGCCGCCATCGTGCAGGACGTGGGCGTCTGCCGATTGATCCGCCAAATCTCGCCGGATTTTCCGATTCATGCCTCCACTCAAATGACGGTAACGAGCGCGGGTGGCATCGAATTTGCACGGGAACTGGGTTGCAACCTGGTCGTTCTCGCCCGGGAATGTTCGCTCAAAGAGATCGAGAAAATCCAGGCGGCGCAGGCTGGCAACACACAATTCCCAATCGAGGTGTTCGTCCACGGCGCATTGTGCGTGGCGTATTCCGGCCAATGCCTCACCAGCGAAGCATTGGGCGGGCGCTCGGCGAATCGCGGCGAATGTGCTCAGGCTTGTCGCATGCCCTACGAATTGATTTCCGACGGCAAACCGGTGCCGCTCGGCGACAAACGCTATTTGCTCAGTCCCCAGGATCTGGCCGGGTTGGAGATTTTGCCGGAGCTGGTTCGCCTTGGTCTGGCTTCGCTTAAAATTGAAGGCCGCCTCAAGTCGCCGGAATACGTCGCCAACATCACGCGCGTTTATCGCAAAGCGCTCGACACCGCCGCGTACGGGGCGGACTACGGGAAGGTCCGGGATGAATCGCGTTACGACTTGGAGATGGGTTTCTCGCGCGGGCTGTTCACCGGCTGGTTTGGCGGCAACAACAACCAGGCGTTGGTGCACGCGCGCTTCGGAAAAAAACGCGGCGTTTACCTCGGCGCCATCACGCGCATTCACGGCGAGCGGGTGGCGTTGCAACTGGAAGCGCCCCTCAAGCCGGGCGATGGCGTGGTGTTCGATGCCGGGCATCCGGATCAGGATGAGGAAGGCGGGCGGGTTTACACCTTGGAAGTGCGCGGCCAGGAAACCTTGGTGGGCTTTGGCCACGGCGATCTGAATTACAGCCGCATCCATGTGGGTGACCGCTTGTGGAAGACGAGCGATCCTGAATTGGACCGTCGTTTGCGCCAAAGTTTCGAGGGCGACAAGCTCCGCTTCCAGCGGCCCATCGCCATGGAAGTTCACGGTGAAGCGGGCAAGCCGATGACGCTCATCGCACGCGACGAGCAAGGTCACGTGGTGCAAAAGGAATCGGCGATGGCCCTTGCGATTGCCGAGAAACAGCCCTTGAGCACGGAGAAATTGCGCGAGCAACTCGGGCGCTTGGGCGGGACACCGTTTGAACTGGGCGAACTCAAGAATTTGCTGACCGGCGCGGTCATGCTACCGGTGAGTGAACTGAATCGCGTGCGTCGCGAAGCCGCGACCGAATTGGAGGCGTTGCGCGCGCAGCCCAAGCGGTGGACGTTGAATCCTCCGGCCGAAGGCGCGGCCGTCCAAGCTTCACCGGTTCACCCGCGCAAAGCCCCGGAACTTATCGTCCTCGTCCGAAGCCTGCCGCAACTCGAAGCGGCCTTGAAATGCGGCGTGCAGACGTTGTATTGCGAATTTGAAGATCCCAAGAAGTATCGCGAAGCGGTGCAGATGACCCACTGTGCGGATGGTTGCGCCGCGCCGAACCGGACCATTTGGGTCGCGCCGCCGCGTATTTTCAAGAT
>JAQGOT010000655.1 GCA_028293465.1 Pedosphaera sp.
CGGCTGAAGACGAGGCACGGGATTTTGTAAGAAAAGAGGGTGGAGTAGCGTCTGGCGCGCTCCTCCGGGGAGAGGGACTTCAGGTCGAAGGCCTCGGCATTGCCGATCGCCTGCACCCGCTTGTTGGCGAAATACCGGGTGAACCCCGTGAGCACCAGTCCCGGTCGGTTCACCGTGGGTTCGCGGATGATGCGCTTCAAGCCGTTGGCACCGGCCACCAGCTTCAATTCAAGCGGGCCGGCCTGCTCGGTGTAAAATCGCTCAACTGTGACAACGTCGCGTTGCATATCGTTTGGGGCTGGAAATCATCCGCAGGGTTGTAATCCATTTAGCCGCTCGCCTCTCTCAACCCTTACCATACGCCCAATCCTAATCCCAAGCCCCTTGGGAAAACCAGACCCATTTTCAGGCTAAAGATTGAAATCCGGTCCCAGATAGATTTCCCGCGCCTTGGGATCGTTCACCAATTGGTCCGCAGCCCCCTCATAAACCACCTCACCTTTGTGAATGAGGTAGGCCCGGTCCACCAGTTTCAGGGTTTCCCGGACGTTGTGGTCGGTGATCAAAATCCCCAAACCGCGCTCCTTCAGCCGGCGCACATTCTTCTGAACCTCATACACCGCAATGGGATCAATCCCGCTGAACGGCTCGTCCAGCAGCAGCAACTTCGGGCTGGTTACCAGGGCGCGGGTGATTTCCAATCGCCGCTTTTCACCACCGCTGAGCATGTAGGCCTTGCTCTTGGCCAACCGCGTCAAATCCAGTTCGTCGAGCAGGTATTTCAAACGCACCCGCCGCTCGTCTTTGCTTAGTTTGCAGGTTTCGAGGATCGCCAGAATGTTCTCCTCCACCGACAATTTGCGGAAGACCGAAGGCTCTTGGGTCAAATAACCGATCCCCAACCGTGCCCGCTGATGCATGGGGAGATTCGTGATGTCATTATTTTGGAAGCTAACCTTCCCTTGGTCGGGCTTCACCAAGCCGACCACCATGTTGAAGGTCGTCGTTTTGCCCGCACCATTCGGACCGAGCAGCCCGACAATTTCACCCGCAGCAACGTGGATGGAAACGCCATTGACCACCCGACGCAAGCGGTACTCCTTCACCAACTTTCCGGTGGTCAGGAGCTTGCCTTCGGTCGAGGCCGCCACTTCGGCGGAATTAGGACTGGAAAGCTGGGGCTCGGGTTGCGTCTGTAAATCACTCATGGCATTGCCGCTTTGGTGGTGGTCTTCATGGCCGGCGCGTTCGACTTGTTAAACCTGCTCGACTGGAGGTTCGGGGTAATCTGAACATTCTTGCGGCCCTTTAATTTTCCCGTGTTCCGGTCCAGGAGGATCGCACCATCAGCCGTCATCTTCCCGTCCGGGCCTTCGGCCCGAGGGTTTCCGGTCAACTGCGCAATATTGTTCGATGCGGTATATTCCGCCCGCGCGCCGCGGCCGATCATCTCGTCCCGCGTGATGATAACATTGCGCTCCGCCAGAATGTTCGCAACCTGGTTCGTGGTCGGCTGGAAAGTGGCAGTCAGCGTTTCTGAACTCAGCGTCAGGTGGATGGGCTGGGAGAGGTTGGTGTGCGTTTCGGTCTGGGTGGCCGTCACATTCCGTTCAGCGGCCAGATATTCGATCACGCCGTTCGTCCGCATCTGGACTTTCAGCACCGCACACTTGAGTTCCTTCTCCAGCGTCTTGCCGGAAGGGTCCTGGATTGGCAGTTGCCGGCCATAGACGTCTGTCTCGGCCAGGATGCCCTGCAGTTGGTTCGTGTTCCTGAAGGTGATGGTCAACGTGCCGCAATCCAACATACCGAGAACAGATTCCGCTTCAACAAAGGCCACGTGAACCTGGTCGTGGAAGGTCAGGAGGTCGCCCCGATAATCGTAGCGGTCGGCGAGAACCTCTATGAACTGGTTGGTCTTGGCGCCGGAGGAGGTCGATGCAGCGGAAGGGATGGCCCGACCCAGCGTCGTCGCGGGAAGCTTAAGGAAGGCATTCGTCCGCGCGCTGAACGCCCGGTTGTTGCGATCAAAGGTCAGGAGACCGCCTTTGGCCATACGCTGGTCGGCCTGCCACAGGGCGTTCCCGGTCAACTCCATCAAACCCGTGGCTTCGGTGTAAAGAGCGCGGTCACCGGTGGCGCGGCTGTTTCTCCCCACATCCAAGATCACGACATTTTTCTCGGCCGCCACGCTTTGGAGCGGGCCCTTGGTGGGCGGCAATTGCAGGGTGATCGACTCCGCGTAAATTTCGATGAATCTTTCGCCATCGGCAGGGGCAGTGGCTTCCGTTGCCGGCTGCGAGTCCAAGAGGATGCCGGATTGGCTCATGGAGTTACGGGGCAATTTCAGATACGCATCGCCTTCCGCGCGCAACGTGTTGCGGAGTTGGTCGAAAACGAACATCTTGCCGTTTCCTTCACGCAAGCCGTCCTGCCAATGCGGGTCGCCGGTCAATTCCACCACCTGTTTCCCCGGTTCCGCAATGTAAACCGCCTGGTCGCCGGTGGCGCGGCCGCCCGTCAATTTGGTTATCACCACGTTTCGATCCGCCACAATCTGGTCAATGGTGTTCGTGGAACGGTGGATCGTCATGACGTCACAGGTCAGCTCCATCTGGCTGTCTTCCGCCCGCACATTTCCAGTGTAGGTAATCAGTTCGGATTCCCGATCGAAAACAAAGTGATCGGAGTAAATGTGGATGACCTGATTGGTGTCCGGCGGGATGTTTCGGTTTGAACCGGCGGGGGTGGCATTGGCGATGGCCATCCCGTTTGTGGATTTAGCCAATAATTCCTTTCGGATAATGGTGTGGACCTTGTTGGAGATGGTGAGCGTGAAATTGGTGCCGCTCTGGCGCAGCAGAAAGCCTTCGCCGTCGATGTGCAGCTTCCCATCACCAGAGTTGATCTGCAAAGGTCCGGGGGAAGTTGCGGTATGATCAACGGTGCCAAAGATGCAGGTCGGGGCTTCGACAATAATTTCCGCATTGGTAGGGCCAGTTTCAGGGAACGTCTGGGTCTTGAAAACCTTGATCAGCACCGTGCCATCCCGCTGCATTTTGGACATATCGACTTCTTCCCCGGTCGTCAGTGTCTTCAGCCGGTTTTGATGCGGCGGGAGGTAAGTCTCGGGGAGTACAAAGCGCTTGCCTCCAAGCTGAGCCTGCACTCCCAAAGCCAAGGCCAGGCTC
>JAQGOT010000676.1 GCA_028293465.1 Pedosphaera sp.
GTCCGCGGGCCAAGCAGCGGCCACCAGAACATCCCACCCAGCACCAGCAAAGAAACGGTCTGCACGCCTTGTATCCAGGCGCTGGCGGCTGCGGCGTTGCACAAAGCGGATATGTGCCAGAACCACAAGGCTCCCACACCGGCAAGCCAAGACAATGCCAACCCCTTCACCGGCAATCTGGTGCCTTTCCCCGTTTCGTCGGGCTGTGGGTTTTTTGCCACCCGTTTTGGCAGCCCCATCAACACGAGCGCCGGCACGATCAAAAGCAGCAGCAGATGCTGCGTCATGTGTGCGCTGAAGAGGTAGCCCTTGGCCAGCGTGCCAATCGGGGAAAACACGGCGACGCAGAACAGGATCAGCCCCAACCCCAGCAGCCAGGCTCTGGGCCGGCTTGAGGAACCGTAGATGACAAAGTAGCTGGCCAACCCCGCCGCGCCTGCCGCCGCCACCGCAGGATTCCAATCCCAGCCGGAAATTAAAAACTGTTTGGTTGTCATAAATGGGGTCCCACCAGGTAAACGGTGGTGAAAACAAAAATCCAAACCACGTCCACAAAGTGCCAGTACAGCCCCAGGCTCCGGACCGCCTCCGTCCGGCCCGTTTTGTAGTCACCCGCGAATCCGAGCCACAGCACAATCAACAGACCGATCAGGCCGACGCACACATGCAACCCGTGGAAGCCGGTGAGGGTGAAAAAGGAACTGGCGAAGAGACTGCTGCTAAGGTTGACACCATGCTGCAGCAAGTCGAGATATTCCCGCCCCTGCCCGATGATAAAAACCAGGCCCAGCGCGATGGTGGCGGTCAACCAGGCGTGGAAGCCTTTGTGATGGCCGCGCTCCAGGCTCTTTTCCGCGCGCCAGAGCGTGAAACTGCTGGCCAGCAGAAAGAGGGTGAAGACGCCCGCCAAGGTCCGGTTGAGACTTGCGGCTGGGCCCGATCCGTGACGGTCCGGATAGACATTGTAATAAAGGTAAGCCGCAATCAGCATTGCAAAGAAAGTGGCCTCGGAGAGGATGAAGCTCCACATGCCGACAAAGTTTTTTTCCAGATAGGGACTGTCCTGGTTGACCACTCCCGCAACTAGCGGGTCCGGGTTTTCCGGATGCGCCAGATCCCAGAGGGGCCGCCGGCTGCGCACCGGCGGCACGCGCTCAAAATTGTGTTCCGCCGGGGGCGAAGTCGTGGCCCACTCCAGCGTCCAGGCCTTCCAGGGATTGTCCCCGGCCGCCTGCCCATGGCGCAGACTCCACAGAATGTTCCAAAGCAGGACGAGCACCGAGACGGCCGAGAGCAGCGCCCCCGCCGTCGAAACCATGTTCAGCGCACCCCAATACGGAAGATCCGGGTACGTGTAAACCCGGCGCGGCATGCCGATCAATCCTAAAATATGTTGGACGAAGAAAGTCAGATCAAAGGAGATGACTGCCAGCCAAAAGTGCCATCGGCCCAGACGTTCCGAGAGCATTCGACCGCTCATTTTCGGGAACCAATAATACAGCCCGGCATAGGTTCCAAAGAGAGTGCCGCCAATCAGAACGTAATGGAGATGAGCCACAAGATAATAAGTATCGGTGGTCTGCCAGTCCGCCGGCACGGCGGCGAACGTGACCCCGCTTAATCCGCCGATTGTGAAATGGATGAGGAACGCAATGGCGAAAAGCATGGCGGTGGTGAACCGAAGCGACCCGCCCCACATGGTGGCAATCCAATTGAAAATTTTCACTCCTGTCGGAATGGCGATGAGCATGCTCGACGCCGCAAAAAAACCTTCCGCCGTGTGCCCCAACCCCACCGCGAACATATGGTGGGCCCAAACCCCGAAGCTCAACAGCCCGATCGCCACTCCCGAGGCCGCGATGAATTCATAGCCAAAAATCGGCTTGCGCGAGAAAACCGGCAGCACCTCCGAGATCATTCCGAACGCCGGCAGTGCCAGGATATATACCTCCGGATGGCCGAACGCCCAAAAAAAATGTTGCCACAGGGTTGAGGAGCCGCCCCGGAATGTGCCGAAAAAGTAGGAGCTGAGTTGCCGGTCCAGCAACAACATCACGATGGCCGCGTTTAACGCCGGCAGGGCGAAGATGATCAAAAAGGCGGTGACGAGGGACATCCAGACAAAGAGCGGCAGCTTGCGCATGGTCATCCCCGGCGCCCGCAACGAAACGATTGTGGCGATAAGGTTGATTCCCGCCGCAACGGAACTGATGCCCAGGACCAACAGCGCCGCAATCCAGTAATTCACCCCTGAACCGGAGGAGAATGCGTTTTCACTCAACGGCGCATAGCTGAACCAACCGACCGCCGGTGCGCCCCCCGCCACAAAGCTGAAATACAGCAGCAAGCCCCCGAAGATCAGCAGCCACACCGTCATGGCGTTGAGGCGTGGAAAGGCCATGTCACGGGCCCCGATCATCAACGGGACGAGGTAGTTGGCAAACCCGATGAGCATCGGCATCCCCACCAGAAATATCATTGTGGTGCCGTGCATCGTGAACATCTGATTATAGACGCCGGGCGAGACCAGGGAGCTGTTGGGCTGCGCCAGTTGGAGGCGCATGATCAGGGCTTGAATGCCGGCGACCGCGAAGAAGCCGAAGGCCGCCCACAGGTAAAGGATCCCGATGCGTTTGTGGTCCACCGTCGTTATCCAGCCATACAGCCAACCGGTTTCTTTCACCGGGCTGGCGTGGCCGAGCGGCATGGCGTTGGAACCAATCGGATTCATTTGAGAGTCTGGAAATAGCGGACCAGATCCTCCGTTTGCGCGTCGGTCAGCAGCATATTTGGCATGAGATTGCCCGGCTTGACTTTTTGCGGATTCCTGAGCCACCGCGCCAACCCCTCGGGGGTGTTCTCAACCACCCCCGCCCCCAAGGTTTTGCGGCTCGCCAGGTGGCTGAGGTCGGGGCCAGCCTTGGCCTCTCCCGGCAGGCCGCGGATGGCATGGCAATTGGCGCAGGTCATTTGTTGGAACAACCTGGCACCGCGTTCGGCGGCCGGCGTCGCCGGTGGAGCGGCCGGCTCAAGCTGTTGCTTTTCCCAGGCGGCAAATGCCTCGGGCGAATCCGCCACCACGCGGATTTGCATCCAGGCATGCTGGGCCCCGCAAAATTCGGCGCAAACTCCGTGATACTCCTCCGGGCGATCCGACTGCAGCCAGGCAAAATTGGGATGCTCGGGCACCATGTCCATTTTTCGCCCCAATTGCGCCACCCAGAAATCGTGGATGACATCAGCCGACTCGAGCCGGAACAGGAGCGGCCGTCCGGCAGGGATATGGATTTCGTTCGCGGTCACCACCCCGGATTTCGGATACCTCACCACCCACCAAAATTGATGGCCGATGACGACGACATCCGGCTCCCTGTTCTGCCTGGGCGGGTCGGATGCGTTCATGGCGTTGACGGTCAGGGCCAGCAGCCAGACCAGACTCAGGAAGGGAATGACGGTCCAAACAATTTCCAAAGTTTTGTTCCCGTGAAATTGACGGGGCTCCGGCTGCTCGGGGCGGCTTCTGAAGCGTAGAATACAATAAATAACCAGCCCCGTGACAATGACCAGGATCACCGCACTGAGGACAAACGTGGCATTTAAAAGATCCACGGTGGCCCGCGAAAACGGAGAACTCGGCTGGAACATGGTGCTGGTTGCCATAATTTTGAGGAAACCCTTACCCGCATTCGAGAGTCGAGGGCTCCTTTCCCGAAGCGGCGCCACAAGGAGGCACGCTCTTGCAGACTAACATCCTGCCCCGGCCCATCAATGGGGTGATGAACCAAGAACCCCGCTTATGCTTATCTCTTTTCGCTCGGATGGACAGTGCCGTGACTGGAACCGAACCGCGAACATTCTCCAGTAATGCAGCCCGTTCACCCGCTGCGCAAGAGAGCCGGGGTGGGCGAGCATGATCACACCTGCTCTTAACGCGGCTGAAACCTGGTATAGAATTCCGGTCGCCCCCTGATAAAAACCCCGCCTTTAAACAGTCAAAAATGCATCGGCACCACTCCGCCTGCGCATCCGTATCCGCGACGCCCACCAATTCACCCTCTCCCAACCTGGATTTGCCTGGATTCGCCTGGACTTCGCGAACCGCCGAACGCCGCTCGGCCCCGACCCTCAACCCTCAACTCTCAACCAACAACCGTTTCCCAAGCCTGAACCTCCGATTGGGCATTGAGCTTTGAGATTTCTTTGGACATTGGACATTCCGACCGCAGGGAGGCCCCCCTTGGGGGTGTACAGCCGTTACAGGCGTTACAATGCTATCCTGCAAACAGATACAAAACTCAGAAGCGTTACATTGCCGTTACAACGCCGTTACATCCCCGCCAAAAGCGTTACAATCCCGCCTCCCGTTATCAAATTTGAAATTTCAAATTCCGCTGCCCCCTCAACTCTCAACCCT
>JAQGOT010000689.1 GCA_028293465.1 Pedosphaera sp.
GGGATGAGTTGTGGAAGGGTTTTTCGCTGTCCGGGTCAGGAGCCGACAACCAAAAATCCCCGAAGGATCTGCTCAAACACTTCGCCGAGTTGCTGCGCTATGCGCAGTGATTGGATAAAGTCCAGCTCAGAGGGGTGTAACAGTTCACGGTGATGGCACACCCGTCACCCCACTGCCCGAGCATCAGATGAGCGCTGATCCGTTCCTGGCGAGAAAGGCTCGGGAGGTTCTGGAGAAAGATTCCAGCATCGCTCTAGACATTGCTTTGGGGCGGTTGAGTTCGTGTGCGTCGATTGACTTCATAAAGGAGACTACTTCCGATTACCGCCGTTGGTGGATTGGCAGTTTTCTGAAGCATGCGGAAACAGCGCCAGGAGTTTCGCCGCAGGATTACGCAATGGTATTTGCGATGTTTACGAGGCTGCTCGGGGGTTACGCCTGTGGAGGGGAGATCATAGGGTCAAATGTGAAACCCACGCATGGTGATTTTACCATCATTCCCGAGAATAGTGAAGGGATGACCGTCTGGACGGCGAGCGAGGTGGAGTGCCTCACCAACTTAATTCACTCCCTGTTCAGCGGAGGTGTGCCACATTTTCATGGTATTCAAGGCCACATCGGTATCGCCCCCCGAAACGGATGTAGAATGGGACGAGTGGGTTCACAGGATGCTGAAGCAACTTTTGGAGATCGAAAAGATCGAATTCGAGAGGCTCAAGGTGGTCGGCTTCATAGGCTAAGCAAGAAGGGAAAGGGACGCTTACGCCCCTTGACGTCCTCCCTCTGGCCTGCAACCTTTTCTTGGCTTGGCGCAAGATTCATCAGTTGCGGCGACAAGCAATTTGTTCGCTGAGGTTTCGCAAACTCCCGCGGTGCAGTCCCTGCTGCGGCGATTGGAGCAGGGCGGCGCATTGTCTTGCGCCGGCGTCAGCCGAGCTGCTCAACCGTTTCTGGCGGTGTTGTTGCGCCAGCTTTTTCCGGATCGCCCCCTCGTGGTTGTGACCGACGGTCTCAAGACCCAGGAAACCTTTCAGCAGGACATCGAGACCTGGCTCGGCTTGGGTGCGGAAGAAAAATCGAAGACGTCCGAGGTTCCAGCCCCAGCTTCCAAGACAAGACCGCTTTTCTTTCCCGCGTGGGAAATCCTGCCTCACGAAGCCAAGTTGCCCCATGCGGATGTGATCAGTGAACGGTTGGAAACGTTGGTTGCGCTTTCCGAGACGCCCGCCGTCCGCAACGGCACGGCTCCCATGGTGGTGGCGAATGTCACCGCTTTGCTGCAACTCACTTTCCCGGCCGGGACGATCCGGGAGCGCACCCGCACGTTCAATCGGGGTGACCGCATTGAGCCGCTCGATTTGGTGGAGTGGCTGGAGGAGCAGGGGTATGAGCCGGAGGCGGAGGTGAGCCAGAAGGGCGAGATGGCGCTGCGCGGGGGAATTCTGGATGTTTATCCGATGACCAGTCCCTGGCCGGTGCGACTGGAATTTTTCGGCGACGAACTGGAATCGTTGCGCCATTTCGATCCCATGACCCAGATTTCGCGGGAGCAAATCACCTCGGTAACACTGCCGCCGGGCGGGGAGTTGGGGATGCTGAAGCGAGTGCGGAGTGCCGAGCGCGGAGTGCGGAATGAGGAGGAACACGACCCGTTTGCCACGCTGCTCGATTACCTTTCGCGTGAGACTATTTTTCTGCTCTGCGAACCGGATCGCATCGATGAGCACGCTGACCAATACGCCGGCCAGATTCCTGAAAACGATCCCTTTTTTATCTCGTGGGAAGATTTCCAGGAGCAATTAAGAGAGAAGGGGATAACCGCTCTGGCGGTTCGGGAGGCTGCCGAATCCTTTGACATCCTACCCGCCGGACCGGGTGTTGAAGGCGAGACGGTCAGCTTTGAGCAAGAACCGCCAGTTGACTCCGCCCTTATCCTCAGATTCCCGTCGCTTGATGCTTTTCGTCCGCTTGGGCCGCAGGCGCCGGAGCCGCAGATTGCCGAGGCGCAACGGCGCGAGTTTTTTGCCCCGATTCATCGGTGGTCGCGGCAGGGTTATGCGGTCCACGTTTTTTGCAATAACGACGGCGAGCGCCAACGGTTTCGGGAGATCTGGAAAGATTACGGGTTCGATGGCGATGTCCCGCTTTCCATCGAGCTCGGAGCGCTGAGCCGGGGCTTTGTTTATGACGAAGCGAAGCTGGTGGTGGTCACCGATGCGGAAATCTTCGGGCGGTACAAGGTCCAGCGGCCGCGCCGCCTGAAGTCGCCCCACGCCCAGGCCACGCGCTCGGCGCTCGACATCGATTTCACGCAACTGGAGGAGGGGGATTTTGTCGTTCACTTGCAGCATGGCATCGGCCGGTATCTTGGTTTGAAAGTGTTGCCGATTTCCGCCGGGCGAAAAAATGTGGATCCGAATGCGGCGGCAGATTCCGGCCAGGAATGTCTGGTAATCGAGTATGCGGCGAACGATCGCGAACAGGCGGCCCCGAAGCTTTACGTGCCGGTGACGGAGGCGCACCTGGTCAGCAAATACGTGGGCGCCGGCAAAGCGCGGCCGCAGCTCAACACGCTCGGTGGCACGCGTTGGGCCAAGGCGAAGGCCCACGCGGAACGGGCGGTGCGCGATGTGGCCAGCGAATTACTGGCCATCCAGGCGGCGCGCGAATCCCAGCCCGGTCATGCGTTTGCAACAGATAACGCCTGGCAGCGCGAGTTCGAGAGCGCCTTTCTTTACGAGGAGACGCGCGATCAGATGCGGGCGATCAACGAGAGCAAGGCCGACATGGAACGGCCCAAGCCGATGGATCGGTTGATCTGCGGTGACGTGGGCTTTGGCAAGACCGAGGTCGCGATCCGCACCGCGTTCAAAGCGGTGATGGGAGGACGGCAGGTGGCGGTGCTCGTGCCCACCACCGTCTTGGCGCAACAACACTATAATACTTTCCGTGAGCGCATGGCGGATTATCCGGTGCGGGTCGAGCTGCTCTCCCGCTTTCGCACGCCGCGCGAACGCGCACGCGTGGTGCAGGATTTGCCGGTCGGCGCGGTGGACATCGTGATCGGGACGCATCGCCTGTTGCAAAAGGATATTGCGTTCAAGGATCTCGGGCTGGTGGTGATCGACGAAGAGCAGCGGTTTGGCGTGTTGCACAAGGAGAAGTTCAAGCAGCTTCGCCGCCTGGTGGACGTCCTCACGCTGAGCGCCACGCCGATTCCGCGCACCTTGTATCTCGCCTTGACCGGCGCGCGGGACATGAGCACCATCGAGACTCCGCCGCAGGATCGGTTGCCCGTGGAAACCATCGTCGCGCAGTACGACGAACGGTTGATTCGCGATGCCATCCAGCGCGAGTTGAACCGGGGTGGCCAGGTTTTCTTCCTGCACAATCGGGTCAGCACGATCGAGGCGGTGGCGCAGAAGCTTCGGACGTTGGTGCCGCAGGCGCGGATCGTGGTGGGTCACGGGCAGATGGCGGGTGATGACCTGGAAGAAATCATGACCACCTTCATTAATGGCGAGGCGGATGTGCTGCTTTCCACCACCATCATCGAAAGCGGGCTGGACATCCCGAACGCGAACACCATTTTGATCGACCGTGCCGACCGGTTTGGACTGAGCGATTTGTACCAGTTGCGCGGACGCGTGGGACGCTACAAGCATCAAGCGTATGCTTATTTGTTGCTGCCGCGTCACGCGGGTCTGCTGGCGGACGCCCGCAAGCGCATTACCGCGCTCAAGCAATATTCTACGCTCGGCAGCGGTTTTAAGATCGCGATGCGTGATCTGGAGATTCGCGGCGCGGGCAACATGCTTGGACCGGAGCAAAGCGGTCAGATCACCGCCGTGGGATTCGATTTGTATTGCCAGTTGCTCAAGCAAAGCGTGGCGGCGTTGAAGGGTGAAAAAGTGAAACCGCGCGTGGAGGTGCAGGTGCGGTTTGATTTCCTCGCGCTCAATCCCGGCGAGGAAGCCACGACCCCGACTCCCAAGTCCCGGGGCCAAAGTCAGAAGCCAGAACTGGAGATCATCGTGCCCCGCGAGATCTCCACTTATGTCGAGCGGTCCAACTCCGGGGACGGCGATTCCGCGCTCCGCACCGCACCCGCCCGCAAGGACTCCGCGTTCATCCCGCTGGCGTACATCTCCGAATCGCAACAGCGCATCGACATTTCTCGCAAACTGGCGCAAGCCACCGACAAGGCGTCGCTCGATCGGTTGCAGGGGGAAATGCGCGACCGGTTTGGTCCGTTGCCGCCCGCCATGGAATTGCTGTTGCTGGTCGGTGAGCTGAAAATACTCGCGAGCGAACGGGCGGTCACGGTCATCGAGGTCAAGGAAGACAAGCTGATGCTCACGCGCAACAATGATTACCTTACCGTGGGCGGTAAATTTCCCCGGCTCACGAAAAAAGAGGCGAAGGCGCGGTTGAAGGAGATCAAGCGGCTGCTGCTGGCGCTTTAACCAGCGGTTGCCGGGCGTGTTTGCCCGGCTCCGAATTTCGGATGACCTGGCGGGACCTCACCGATAGGGCTGGTGCAGTTCCACCTTGGTCCCTTTTTTCGAGCGGAGTTTGAGGTTCAACATTTCCACCCCGACGGAGAACGCCATGGAAAAATAGATGTAGCCTTTGGGAATCTCCTTGTGAAATCCTTCGGCGACCAGGGCGCAGCCGATGAGGATAAGAAAACTCAGGGCCAGCATCTTAAGCGTCGGGTGGCGGTCGATGAAGTCGCTGAGATGCTTGGCGAACACCAGCATGAAGCCCAGGGCGATCACGACGGCCGCGATCATCACGCCGATCTGTTTCACCATCCCCACCGCGGTAATGACCGAGTCGAGCGAGAAAACAATGTCCAACAGCAGGATTTGAACGATGACGGCGGCAAACTTGGGCGCGAGTTTGCGCGTGACTTCCCCGTCTTCCCCTTCGAGTTTATGATGAATTTCCCGCGTGCTTTTCCAAAGGAGAAACATGCCGCCGACAATCAAAATACCATCACGTCCCGACACGCCATGGCCGAACACTTGAAAGAGCGGCTGGGTGAGCCGGACCATCCACGCCAGGCCACAGAGCAACAGGATACGCGTGATGAGCGCCAAGCCCAGGCCGAGCTGCCGCGCTTTGTGCTGCTGTTCCTTGGGCAGTTTTCCGGCGAGAATGGAGATGAAGACGATGTTGTCGATGCCCAAAACAATTTCGAGCAGGGTCAACGTCACCAGACTGATCCAAATTTGCGGGTCCTTCAGACATGCGAGCCATTCCATAGCCGGCAAATCTAAGGGGGCCGGGTCAAAATTCAATCTTTAAAGCTCGTGGCACCGGGCCCGATTTGCCCGCGGAACACGCTGAACGACGCAGAAGGCTGGGACTCGGGGACCGGAGGTTTTACAGAAGCTAACGAAGTTAACGAAGGGGGAAGGGGAAGGGTTTTACAACCAAGCAACGAAGCAACCAAGTTGGGAAAGGGAGTGAATCGAATCCAAGCGAGGCTGTTTGAGCGAGGGGAGGGATGGGCGGAGCTTGCCCGCTGAACACGCAGAATGACGCAGACGGCTGGGACCCGGGACCGGAGGTTTTACAGAAGCTAACGAAGATCGCAAAGAACGCAGAGACAGAGGGCGCGGGTGGGGACGGGGGAATTTGATGGCTTGATAGTTGGGAGGGGGTTCCTTATCGTCAGAGTTCAAATAAGGACCGAACCTAACGCATGCAATGGATTGCTCCGTCTGAAAAAGACACCGCCACTGACACACTGGAGAAGCGCCTCTGGGCGGCTGCCGACCAACTCCGCGCCAATTCCGGCCTCAACGCCGCCCAATACTCACAGCCGGTTCTAGGGCTTTTTTTTCTGCGGTTCGCGGAAGTCCGCTTTGCCGCCCGTCGCGAGGCCCTGGAAAAACAACCGGCTGGCACCAGGGGCAAATTCTGAAAAGGCATTCAAGTATGGGCCGCAGAAACACACCCAAGCTGGCGAAAAAGAAGAGAAGGGCAGCGCCGCCAAATCTCAAGTCAGCGAGTGGTTCGGGATTTTCATTCGAGGACAAGGTCGCAGCCTTC
>JAQGOT010000725.1 GCA_028293465.1 Pedosphaera sp.
ACGCTTCCAATCGTGTTCCACGGTGGGATCCACGCCGAGCAGCCGGTAGGTGACTCGCTCCAGCGGTTTCACCAACCGGTCGAACCATGGCGACAAACAGGTAAACGCAGAGCAGGCAGGCGATGACTCCCACGATCAGATTTTCCATAAAATTGACCTATAATTTTTCGCAAAACCGGATGTAAAGGCCGCTGACGGCGAAGAAGCCGATCAGCACGAGGACGTAGATGAGATCATTCGTAGATTTTCTTCAGGGGTTGAGGACGAGCACGGGACAGTGGGTGTGGCGGATCACCTTCTCCGCGGTTTTCCGTCCCCGGAGCCAACTCAGGCCGCGGTGTTTATGGAGCGCGAGGATGACCAGATCCACCGGGTGGTGTTGAGTGTAATCCTCGATGACCGCCGACGGCCTGCCCTCCTCGATAACGTACTCGGCGGTGATATTCTCCTCCTTCGCCACCTTGGCAATCCGCGAAAGTTGGACGGCGGCGGTTTGGTGCATTTCCCGTTTGATCAACTGCACGTTCGCCGGCCCATACGGGCTTAAATTCAGGGAGATGGCGTGGAGCAGGGTGATCTGCGCGTTTTTCCGCTGCGCGATCTGTAAGGCACAATCCACGGCCCAGAGCGAGGAAGCGGTAAAATCAATCGGGACCAGGATGTTTGCCGGACCATTCCCGCCTTGGTTGCTCCATCCCCCGGTATAGAGTGGCTCACCAGGCTGACGGGTAAAATTAGACCGGAAACCCGGTGCGGCAGGCTTCGAAATCTTCGCCGCAGGGCCTGGTGCGAGAAGAAGCGCGAGGGACTTTCCCGCGCTCGCCAACCACCACGACTGCATTACAGCATCCACTCTCACATCTACAGCCTCGTGCAGATTTCGTCGGAGGGATAATCAAAAGCAGGCTGGTTTGCGTTAAAAAATCGTTAAAATGCGTCCGGGTGATGGCGCGAGCGCGCGTTTTGAAGCTCCCCCGCGACCTCCTCGATGTTGGGGAGATTCTTCGACCTGGAATCAGGGCATTTGATGGTCGGCGAAATCCAGAAAGACTTTCCAGTCGTCCTTGGTCATGGAGTGTTTGCCGGGACGGATGTAATAGGTGAGCCGGCTGATGGACAGTTGGTTGGTCCCGGGCATTTGCTTCGCATCCAAACCGCCGGCGTCGAGGAAACGATAAACGGGGTCGGCGGCTTGCAGCACCTCGAACTGCCCGGCGGGGTTGGACCAGGTGTCTTCGGTGGCGCAGGCGAACAGCACGGGACGCGGGGCGATCAGGGCAATCTGACAGTTTTGGTCGAACGGAAGGCGGCCGGGTTCATCGCCGAATTTCTTGAATTCGCCGTTGAACCAGTGGGGGAACGCCTGGTTGATCCGCTGGACGGACTCGCCGCTTTTGCCGCGACTCGGCGCGGTGCCGCCGCAACCAGCCTGCAGCGGAATGGCGAGGGCGATGCGATCATCGAAGGCGGCGGCGAGGGCCGCGACCTTGCCGTTGCGCGAATGGCCCACCACGGCGATGCGGCGGGGATCCAGATCTTTGTCGGTGACCAGGTAATCAACAGCGCGGGAAATGCCCCAGGCCCACGCGGCGATGGCGCCGGTGTCGTCGGTGAGCTTGAAGCAGGCGCAAATGCCTTCGGTGGCGTCGGGCCGGTCGGGCTCGACGTCGCCGTAATAGAACGTGGCCACGGCATAGCCGCGGTCGATGGATTGTTCAATCGCCCAACTGTCCACCTGTGTGCCGCGACCGGCGTCGGTCGCGCGATTGTCCACGCAACCCGGACAATGTTTGGGCATCCACGAGCGGGGCAAAGCGACGTTGGTATCGGTGACCAAGGCGTGATTGCCGCAGAAGTTCAAGCCCACAAAGACCGGGTAGGCGGGCGGCTTCGGACGTGACGCGGACCCGGCGGCGGGGGAAATCACGGTTGTGTTTTGGGAGCGAGCGTTGGGAATCACGAGCAAGAGTTGAATGCTCGGCGCGTTGGTGGCTTTGCCGAGGCTGATGGTGACTTCTTTTGCGGTGGCTTTGCCGCCGAAGAAATTCTTGTCCACGCGCTCGACCTTGAAGTGAATTTCCTTGGGCTTCGGCGGCAGGGTGCCATACATGTAATGTTGGAGAAGCGCTTTGAGTTCGGGGCGGCGTTGCCGGAACCATGCCTTGCGGGTCGTAACCCGCTGGCCATCGGACATCACCAACGGATCGGGCAGGGCTGGTTGCGCGGGCAATTGGGAAATGTCCGGGAAGGGGGCGGCAAGCAGCGGGAGGACCAGTCCGAGTTGCAAGCTAACTGCGAGGAATTTGGAGTTCATGATGAGTGAGGCTGAGTTTAACCCGGCGGGGGGAGGATTACAATTCAAAGCGAACATCCCTCTCGTTTGAGTCGAAGAATGGCCGCAGCGGCAATGCCCTATGGACAAAGCGCAAATAAATATGGAAGCATCTGGGAGGGAATATGAATGAGTCATTTAATGAGTTCGCGGTGAAGATGCGCCAGGGCGGCTGCAATGAAGCCGCGATCCGCGCGTTCCAGCACAGCTATGAGAACCTCGTGGCCGGGCAGACCGGCCTGATCCCGGAAGCCCGCATCCAACCGGTGGTCGCGCTGCCGCGCCTGGATCAAATCACGAAGCAATTCCGTGACGGGGCGCTCCTGTCCCAGGTCGTTGTGCTGAAGCTCAACGGCGGACTCGGCACCGGCATGGGATTGGCGGGTGCCAAGTCGCTCCTGCGCATCAAGGATGATCTCACGTTTCTGGATTTCATCGCCAAACAGATTCTCGATTTGCGCCGGAAACACAATGCCCCCTTGCGCTTCATGCTGATGAACAGTTTCAGCACCAGCGCGGAGACGCTGGAGTTTCTGGAAAAGTATCCCGAGCTGGGCGCGCCGAAGTCGATGGAACTTATGCAGAGCGCCGCGCCCAAGGTGGATGCGGCGACGTCGCAGCCGGTCGCCTGGCCGCAGAATCCGGAGCTGGAATGGTGCCCGCCGGGTCACGGCGACATTTATCCTTCCCTGCTCGGCTCCGGGTGGCTCGACCGTTTGCTGGCTGAGGGCGTGAAATATCTGTTTGTGTCCAACTCGGACAATCTTGGCGCGAGCCTGGATTTGAATCTGTTCGGTTACTTTGTGTCGTCCAACACACCGTTCCTCATGGAGGTGTGCGAACGGACGGCGGCCGACCGCAAGGGTGGCCACCTGGCGCAACGCAACGGCAAGCTGTTGCTCCGCGAATCGGCGCAATGCCCCGAGCAGGACATGGATGCGTTCCAGGACATCCAGCGACATCGCTTTTTCAACACGAACAATCTTTGGATCCGGCTGGATCGATTGAAGGAATTGCTCGATGAGAAGGGCGGCTTCATTCCGCTGCCGATCATCAAGAACGTCAAGACCGTCGATCCCCGGGACAAGCATTCGCCCAAGGTGGTTCAACTGGAAACCGCCATGGGCGCGGCGATCGGCTGCTTCGATGACGCGGGGGCGATCGTCGTGCCGCGAAGCCGCTTCGCGCCGGTCAAGACCACATCCGACCTGCTGGCGCTGCGCTCGGACGCGTACGCCGTGACGGAAGACTGGCGGCTGGTCCTCGCGCCGAGCACCCAAGGCATCCCACCGACGATTGATCTGGACTCAGATACTTACAAGCTGGTGGACCAACTGGACGCCATGTTGACCGACGGCGTGCCCTCGCTGGCGTATTGCCGCGAGTTGACCGTGCGCGGACCGGTGCAGTTTAGTTCGAAGAATGTTTTGAAGGGGAAGGTTTCCATCACCAACAAGTCCGGCGCGCCGAAGCAGCTCCCACCGGGGGAGTATCAGGATGTTGTGAAGGAATTGGGCTGATTCGGTTCAATTCCTTTTTTCCTGGAGATAATGGTACCACTCACTCTGGATGCGCTCGATGGGGCCTACATGTTTTTCAAACGCTTCCAAGCAGCAAAGTTTTGTGAATCCTCAGACTACGGGTCGGTGCATGATTAACGGAAGTCCCCATGTTGGGTTTTCGGGATAAAGCGTGTAGCAAGATGCTGAAGAAACGGCCGAAAACGATCCGTTAATTAGGGCCTTCCTCTGAAAAAATTTGGCAACGACCTGCAATTCATCAGATGAAAAACACTACCCGCATTGGAATTGCGCAATGCGGGTAGTGTAAGTTTTTTCCCCCTTCATGTCGAGAGAAATCTTGGTGCGTGAGGGCTCCAGGACAGACCAGCTTACTCAGAACTCCCGGTGTTTTTTTCCATGAGTCAAGGGGCTTGTGAGACGTAGCGGTTAAGTTCCGTCGGGGTTAACCTCTTGCTTTCCGAGGTTCCCTAATACATTTTCACGCTTTTAATTGAGGTGAACGATGACCAACTGCTCCTACTGTGGAAGAGAAAATGATGCTCAAGCAACTGCTTGTACAGCCTGTGCCACTCCGTTGGTGAGCCGAGAAACTGATCCACTCAGATCTGAACATCTGACCTACCAGGAGGCTGTCCGCGCCGCAGGGCGCAGAAACATGCGGATCGGAGCGATCTGGTGCATCGGTGGCTGTCTCGTGACCGGCATCACGTATTTTGCAGCGGCGAACGGTGGTGGAACCTACTTCTGTGCTTGGGGTGCCATCCTATTTGGTGCGCTGCGGTTTTTTCGCGGACTGGCGGCGGCCCGGTAGTTAAGGATTGGAGCAATCTTTTCGTGCGCATCGTCCCACACAAGTTGCCAAAGCGGACTGGGGCGGTCGGGTCGAAAGCAACGTTTTCCCTCCGGACGAAAAACATTGTTGTCCCGTGATCATCAGCTTATTTTAACCACGGTTGAAGATGAAAACTTTTGCGGAATTAAATTTTCCGGGTCGCTTGATTGCGGTGGAAGGACTCGATGGTTCGGGGAAGTCCACGCAAATTTACCTGCTCAAACGCTGGCTGGAGCAGCAGGGGCTCAAGGTTTTCTTCAGCGAGTGGAATTCCTCGGAGTTGGTCAAGAGCGCCACCAGCAAAGGCAAGAAGCGCGAACTGCTCACGCCCACCACCTTCAGCCTGATCCACGCCACCGACTTTGCCGACCGTTACGAACGCCAGCTCGTGCCGCTGTTGCGGGCGGGCTACCTGGTGCTGTGTGACCGCTACATTTTCACGGCGTTCGCCCGGGACACCGTGCGCGGCTGCCCGCCGGAGTGGGTGCGCGGGCTCTATAATTTCGCGGCGCACCCCGACCTGACGTTTTTCTTCAAGTCCCAACTGGAAGTCTCGCTGCAACGCATCCTGGACGGCCGGCCGCAGTTGAAATACTTTGAGGCGGGCATGGACATGCGGATCTCCACCGATCCGTATGAGAGTTTTCGTATTTTCCAAGGGCGCATCCTGGAGCAATACCTGGGGATGAGCACCGAGTTTAATTTTTCCGTCATCGACGCCAACCAGCCGATCGAGGCGCAGCAATCGCTGGTGCGCGAACTGGTGGCCGCCAAGATCGACCTGGCCTCCTTTCGCGCGCCGAACCTCGCTCATTTCGAATGAAGAAGCCGCCCTCCAAACGCAAGCAGATGTTGCTCAACGGGCCGATCCTGGTGCCGCGGCCCTCGCAGCGGCGGTTCTACGGGCACGGCATTCCGAACGTGGACCGGAACCGGCTTGGTGGGAAATTGATCGTGGTGGAAGGGGCGGATGGGTCGGGTCGCTCCACGCAAATCACCCGGCTGCGCGAATGGCTGGAAGGTTGCGGACATGCGACCGTGCAGGTCGGTCTCAAGGGTTCCACGCTGGTGAGCGAGGAACTGGATCAGGCCCAGAAGGGGAACATTCTCAGCCATACCACCCTGAGCCTGTTTTACGCCACGGATTTCGCCGATCAGTTGGAAAACACCATCCTTCCCGGGTTGAAGGCCGGGTTCATGGTGCTGGCGGACCGGTATATTTACACGCTGATGGCGCGCGACCTGGTGCGCGGCATGAATGAGGCGTGGTTGAAGAATGTTTACGGCATCGCGCTCATCCCGGACGCGGTCTTCTACCTGAATGTTTCGCCCGAGCAGCTCGTGCAGCGGAACTTCGCGAAGACCCATGCGCTGGATTATTGGGAGAGCGGCATGGACCTGGGGTTGTCGCGCGAGATGTTCGACAGCTTCCTCAAGTATCAAGCCCTGATGGCCCACCAATTCCAGCGGCTCCAATCGATTTACGGCTTCCAAATCATCGATGGGAACCGCTCCCCGGACGAGATCAGCACGGAACTGAAACGTAAAATTGAAACCGTTTTAACCGGCAAGTAGCTCAGCGTTCGCATCCTTCAACGCAGCAGCAGCAACGTTTATGCCTGAAGTAAACACCAAAGCGGAATACCTGGTCGGCGTGGACCTGGGCGGCACGAAGATCCTGACCGGCGTATTCACCAATTCGCTGAAATTTGTGGGCCGCTCCAAGATGAGCACCAAGCCCGAGCGCGGCTCGGAGTCCGTCATCGAGCGCATCGCCCATTGCGTGCAGGACGCGGTGGATGAATGCGACCTGGACATCAAGCAGATCAAGGGTGTGGGCATCGGCTCCCCCGGCTCCGTGGACCCGGAGAGCGGAAAGGTGATGTTCGCGGGGAACCTGGGCTGGAAGGACGTCTCCCTCAAGAAGGAATTGGAAAAGCAATTGGGCCTGCCGGTGTTCCTGCAAAACGATTGCAACGTCTGCACGCTGGGCGTGCA
>JAQGOT010000732.1 GCA_028293465.1 Pedosphaera sp.
GCGAGATCCTGCGCCGCCTGGTAATACGGGTCGGTTGGACGGGTGCGCGCCGAGCCGAAGATGGTCACGCCCGGGCCGACCTTGGACAGGGTTTCAAAGGAATCGACGAATTCCGCCATGATTCGGAAAATGCGCCAAGGGTCTTCCTTGATGAAGCCGTTGCTGATGGTCAGGTTGTTCATGGCAGAAGCATAGACGGCTTGGGGAAATACTCAAGCGCAGGCGGGGCCTGCACCCATGTTTGGGGAATGGGGAGGGTTGGCCGCGAAAGGGCACAAAAAGCACAATATTCACAGGAGTGGAAGGGCGCTGGCGGATGGCCATGCTTCGGAGGGGGGAAGGAACCAAGCCGGAGCAGGCTTGAAATTACAAATTGTTTGCGAAATACGGCAATGAATGCAGACGGCGATTGCAAAGGAGGGCGGCATTTGATACATCAAACGGCGTGAAAACCCCGGAACCAGTAAAGCTCGAGATCCATAGTGAGGAGTTTCTGCACACGTTGATGCGGCGACAACTCCGGCTGTCGGTTGCGTGTGCCGCGGCGTTTCTGATCGCGCTGCTGGGGTTGCCGTTGGTGAATTATTTTCTGCCCGAACTTATGGCGACGAGGGTGTTTGGTTTTACCCTCACCTGGCTGATTCTGGGGGTGCTTTTCTTTCCCCTGGTTTGGGTCATCGCGTGGATTTTCATCAAGCGGTCAATTGCGCTGGAGGAAGCTGAAGTCAGGGAGGTGGAGCAGAGGCGGGTGGGTGAGCCAGTGAGCCAGTGAGTGGGTGGGAGCTGACGAACACGCCTATGGGATTAATCAAACATCATTGGGAATTGGAGATTTACAAACTTTCGGTCGAAGCAAGCATGGAAATTTTTAGATTGTCGCAGGGATTTCCCAAAGAGGAGGTTTATTCCCTGACTGACCAGATCCGGCGGTCCTCCCGTTCGGTTTCCAGCGGCATCGCGGAAGCTTGGCGTCGGCGGAAATATGAGGCGGTTTTCGTGAACAAACTCAACGAAAGCGAGGGGGAGGCGGCTGAAACGCAAACTTGGCTCGAATTCGCGGTAAAGTGCGGCTACCTGAGTCGTGCTGAAGGGCGACAACTTCATAAGGCCTGCGATCAGTTGATCGCCATGCTCGTCGTCATGGGAAACGAGCCGTCAAAATGGGTGCTTTCAAAATCAAGGCCGCAGGATCGATGAATTCTCTCACTCACTCACTTACCCACCCACTTACCGGCTCACTGGCTCACTGAATTTCCTCACATGACTCCCTACCTCGCCATGACGGTTGATCCGTGGATACTCGCACTTTCGTTGGTCACGGTGGCGGCGACGATTGGGATGGGGTTGTGGTCGGCCAGGTCGTCCAAGACGGCGGGGGACTTTTTTGTGGCGGGAAGGTCGGTGTCGGTGGGGTGGAATGCGTCGGCGATCTCGGGGGAGTATTTGTCGGCGGCTTCGTTCATGGGGATTGCGGGGATGGTGATGAAGAACGGGTATGACGCGCTGTGGTATCCGGTTTGTTATGCGTGCGGTTATTTGTTTCTGCTGCTGTTTATCGCCGGGCCGTTGAGGAGGTTTGGGGCTTATACCATTCCGGATTTTGCGGAGGGGCGGTATGATTCGCCGTTGTTCAGGAAGATTGCCGTGATCTTCGTTTTGTTCATCGGTTTCTTTTACACGATGCCGCAGATGAAGGGGGCGGGTACAACCCTGGCTTATGTGTTTCCCGGGCTGGATTATCGGTGGGGCGTAATTTTGGTCGGGGCGGTGATCACCTTGAATGTGGCCTTGGGCGGCATGAAAGGAATCACGCTGGTGCAGGCGATTCAGTATTGGGTGAAGATGTTTGCCATTTCGGTGCCGGTGTTTGTGCTCGCGAGTGTGTATGGAGGGTATGGGAAGCAACTGGAATTGAATGGAAAGCTCTCGGAGGCAACGGCGAACCCCGCTCAGATTGCGGCCGCCTCCCAGGTTGAAAAATGGCTCAATCCGCCAGGTCCGCGAACCACCAATCAGATCGCTGTAAGCACGAGCTTGTCGCTGCCGGCGGTGAATGGGTGGGTCACGTTGGACGCGCCGGGATTGGTTCAGCAATCTGAAGAGCGGGTCAGAAGCTTTTTTGGCCAGGGACAAAGCGATTACATGGTTTCGGATGCCAAGCTGGTTTCCGTGCTGATGGATTACGCAAATTTCACCGGGCGCCCAGTGATGGTGCACACGAACGTGGGGCTGACCCGCATGCTTGGGCCTTATACGCTCAACCGCACGAACTGGAGTGGCACCGTGGCACAGGTTGAATCGTTCCTAGCGAGGAATGCAGTTGCCCTACAAAAGGATGGAGATGGCGGGGCCATTCGGGCGATAACGGGGGTGATGGCACTCGAGTGGATTGGGAGCAGTGGCAGGGCTGGCCAGAAGATGCTCCCGGAGAAAGCGCCGAAGGATGAAGCGTGGCTCAACCCGTTCGGCCCGTTGACGACCAAGGCCGCAAACGCGGCGAATGCTGCTCCGCGGTGGAACCTGAGCCCGGAAAATCGTTCGAGCTTGGTGGATTTTGTGGGTCGCCCGGCCCCGACGCGCTGGCATGACCTCCTGGACGAAGTGGAGAAGTCGGCTGAGCGTCTGAAATCCGGAAAGAAAAAGCAGAACGTTTCCCAGCTTTCAGACTGGACCAATATGCCGCCGGACACGTCGAGGCAAATACGTGATTTTCCAATGCTTTCCACGCTGCGGGAATTTGGTGAATTGTTGGAACGTCCCGTCGTGGTGGCCACGAATCTTCCCCGCCCTAAATTGACGATGGACGGCGCCTTCCATTCTCGCGATGCGTTTTTGAAGTATCTCGAGGCGTTGTTTTTGACCAATGGCGTCCGGTTACAGCAAGGAAGGGAGGTTGTGAAAGCTCTCCCAGCGGCGGATTGGGATCGTTATCAGACCAACCCGGCCAGCGTGACTTTCGTCCCGTTGCGCCTCTTTGGGATGCACGCCAACGTACCGCCGCAAGTCCTGGCGATGGAGTATGCCGAACTGCTGGACAAGACCGCACTCATCGCCACCAACACGCCGACAAATGCGGTGGATTTCAATCCCAAGTTCGAGGTGATGTTGGCTCACGAGGCCAAAGCGGGCATGGAGAAAATACTGGCTGAGAATGGCATTTCCATCATCCCGGCGGGTCCGAAGGAAATCTGGGCGGTGCCCACGGCCGATTTAGCCCGGTATAAACTGCCAGCGATTGATCCACGGCCATATTCGCTGCTTTATACTTATTCCCTGATCATTGCCTTGGTGTGCGGAACGGCGGGGTTGCCGCACATCCTGGTGCGGTTTTATACGAATCCGAACGGCGTGGCGGCGAAGCGCACGACGATGTGGGTGATGATTTTGATCGGCGTGTTTTATCTGTTTCCGCCGGTGCTGGGGGTGCTGGGGCGGAACCTGTTGCCGGAATTGTACTCGGCGGTTGGAGCGAAGGGGACGGACAAAGTGGTGTTGGAGCTGCCGAGTTTGCTGAACCAGAAATATCCCGGGCTGGGATCGGTGTTGAGCGGGATTGCGTGTGCCGGTGCGTTCGCGGCGTTCATGAGCACGTTCTGCGGGTTGCTGGTGTCGATGACCGGCGCGCTGGCCC
>JAQGOT010000742.1 GCA_028293465.1 Pedosphaera sp.
GAACTGATTCAAGAGTCATCACGCTTTCAGCCACTAGCATGGTTTTGTGAAAACCAGGAGGGGCATTTTGCGGATCGGTCATGGCACGAACTCTGGCAGGATTACGTTCGTGAAGCACGCAGGTTTAACGGACGAGCTTTGACTAATCTCATTGGACACGATTCAGTCGAAAGTGGCTGGAAGTTCGACAATTTGCCTAAGAATTTTGGGCAATGGGAACGGAATCACTGCCTCATTGTCGGCGAATTCCTCCGCCGGCACCACGCACGATTAGCGCATGAAATAGCGATTTATGGATTTCCGGGACTACCAATTGGATTCGGTGAGGGGCACTTCCCGGCGCTTGGGAGTGAGGCCGGCCATCCGTTAAGACGCCTAGCTGACCTAATTGGCTTAACGTCACGGTCTCATAATATCTCCCTCCGAGTTTGCAAAGCCTATCTTGACTCGAGCCCACTTTACCACGGTACGCCGAGGCCCATGGGGACAGCTGTGCTGTTCCCCATGGCGCTATTGCGCGTCGCTGATTATCTCCAAATTGATCGTCAAAGGGCACCAATCGTCCTCCTAAACTTGCGAGAGCCTGCAAGCGTAATTTCCATTCAAGAATGGAAAAAGCACCTTGCGGTGGAAAAAGTAACTCCAGCAACAGATCCGCGCGGGCTAATGGTCACCGTTAGCCCGAGCATCAAGTTGCCACTTTATTTACAGCTTCGAGAACTCGTCGCGGCCCTTCAATTGGAAATGGATCACTCCACCGCAGTTCTGGACGAAATTTATGGGACACGGATTGATTTGGGACTAGACCAACTAAGTCTGACCACCAGGCGGGTTTACTCCAATCTACATAGCCAAACATTCCGTGATGGCCTGTCGTACGTTCCTGAAAAGGTAGGCTTTTCTGCCGACCCCAATCTCCTTACGCTTTTGGTGGAGCCACTTTACGGTAAACACCCCGCTGTTGGAATTCGCGAACTAATGCAAAACGCCGTGGATGCTGTGGTCGAACTTCATGCCTGGAGTGCCCTTCACAACAAGTCTGCCAAAGCTCTCGACTTCCCCAAACAAGCGAGTGAGGTTGTCATTGAATTCATTGAGAATAGTGACGGGAGTTGGTTCGTTCGTGTCAGGGACAAGGGAATTGGAATGAGTAGTGAAACTATCCAAAACTATTTCTTACGGGCCGGAGCCTCGTTCCGGCAGAGCCCGGATTGGGCAAAGGACTTCCTGGACGAATCTGGGAGGCCCCGGGTTCAGCGCGCCGGTCGGTTTGGTGTTGGCGCATTCGCGGCTTTCCTATTGGGGCCGACCATCCGCCTGTGGACGCGCCATGCCAGCGCGGACAAAGTAAAGGGCTACTCTTTACAAGCATCAAATGACAGCCAATTTGTTGAGATCCGCCGAGAAGATAGTCTACCCATAGGCACAACTATTGAGGTGGACCTTTCAACCGAAACCATTCTCAACTTTGGTCTACCGAATCTGTTGGAAGGTCTGGGCCGCAGAACTGATTGGTTTTGTTGGGATTGGCCGAAGGTGTCCAGACGAGTCGTGCGCAACGGCGTAACCACAGAACTGAAGCAAGAGTTTTCACTGCGACTCCCCAGTACCAAATCTCCTGAGTGGGCGGCGATTCGGCCCAAAGGGTTTGACGCTGTGTTTTGGAGCTTTTTCGAGGAGCCGACCTTGGTTTGTAATGGTCTAAGAATTACCAAGCCAAACAAGAGCTTGCAAGGGGGCGGCCGTTTTGATTGGCCGGAAAACACTCAATTACGCAAACCCTGCCTTGACGTTCGCGATAGCGCCGCTAATTTACCGTTGACAATCCAACGCGATGAACTCTCCCGTGAAGACCTGCCATTCACCAGCGAGCTACGCCGTGATGTAACCCTATCTTTTATTGCTCACGCACTCGTCTGCGGCCCAATAATCCCAACATGCATGGATGGAGATGGCCCCCTCCACAGTCAACACCCTTTAGTCATAAGCAGCTTCTCTACGTATAACGCAAAACTGGCTGAAAGGGAATACTTGTCAAAGGGTCTGCTCCGATGGTGCTCAAGTGAGAAAGAGTTTGTCGTGTGCGACCCATGGCTTTATGCGCTTCTGCGCACGAAATCGTGCCTTGTGTATGGCATGCTCGATAGCGATTCTGGTTTTCAACATGGGTCGATTTTAGAGAAGGGCCGGACGCCCCACGCAAGTTTGTGCTGGAACGCGCATTTGGGCCGTTCTTTGAATCCGAATCACGCAGGTGAGATTGGGTCACATTTCTTAAATGAAATTTGCCAGCACGGCGTTGGAGCGCTCGGCCACCGGGTGCGAGGCACAAGGGTTGTCGCATCATTTGGCATCCATTTAAAACCTAGCATCGGCAAGGCGATCAAAGTAACATCATTAAAGTTCGCAAGATCAGATAGGCAGAGGTTTGAATTTCAAAGCGGTGTGGTGCCGGACGCATTCAAGTTGGAGGAGATAATGCAGAAAATGGAAGGATACGGCGCGAAACCCGCGAACAGGCAAAATCGCAGGATGAAACCAGACCTATTATTTGTCGCTGAAGTAGCAACAAAGCCCAGCCTTGCAAAACCCGAATCACTTATCGCTAGGATTTGGAATGAGTGCCTCGGCACGAGCGCGATACCCTTCAACCCAGCGGCCCGGCGGTTGCTGATCAACCGCGCCCAACAACATTCAGAGCTCAAAATTCATATTGCGGCTTGGGAGGAAATGAAGAGCACTGATTCAAAATGGGCTGGTAGGTTGAAAAAATAATGAAAAAAGGGGAGAGCCTCGGCTTGCCAATATTGGTTCGTAAAGGGGTCAGTTAATGACTTTGGAATATGGGGCTTGACGGGAGCGGCCCTGCGTGGTGCCATGAAAGGTGTCAGACCATAGCTTGGTTCGTTTCGGACATTGAGGGCTCCGAACGAAGCATTTGCAATGACCGCGTGAATCCAAGTTAATCCAAGCTCCCCGTTCGCGTATTTCGCGTGGTTCGCGGTTGCACCCTCTTTCCGGGTTTCCAATTTAAGACTTAGAACTTCTTCTTCGATTTTTACCTTTTAACTTTTCTCCTTTTCTCGTGGGTGGTGGGACCCCGGATTCCCATGGGCATGGCCGCTGTGCCCGCAGACCATCATGAGCTTGAACTGGAGCGCTGAACGAGGGAGGTTGGGTGAAGCAGGTTCGCTTGCGAAGTTTCTGAGTCGCGAGAAAAGAAACGAAAAATATGTGGAAATATGGGACCCCTTCACAGCGGCGAGCTCGACACGTCCATTTCAACCACCCCGGATCAGGATCGACGCGCATCGCTCGCCAACCAGGCCGACCCCCATCCATTTCCGCGATAGGAACGACGAGGGTGCCTCGATGAAAAAGCAGCTTTGGGCCTGCGCCCTGATGACCCTCCTCAGCGCCGGGGTGAGCGCCGGCTTTTCCGTTGCTGGTCTGCTCGGCCCGGAGGGGAGCGACAACTTCGCCCGCTATGCGGCCTCGCGAAGCATCGCGCTCCTGCTGACCGTCCTGATCGCAACCGGTGTGCGTTCGCGCATCGCGATCGTCTTCCTCGGGATCGTCATGACGATCGTCCAAGCACTCGATGGCGTCATCGGCGCGCTGGCGCACGATCCTTCGAAGACGTACGGCCCGCTGGCTCTTGCTGTCCTTAACGGACTCGCCCTGCTCTGGCTTCGCCGGGAGTAGCCGTGGCCAGGTGTTCCGAAACTGGTCTCGCATTTCCATATATTTATCCGGCTTCGCTTTCCGGTTCGGGAAAAGGTGTCAAACCATAGTATGGTTCGTTTTGTATTCATTTACACCCGGTTTTTCCCCGGTCGCGTCTTGTCGGCAGGGTGTTCTTTCATCCGTTCGTGCGGCGCGGATAGGCGCTTTGGGAGAGGGCGGGCCGTCACACGGTAACGCAGCTCGCGGGTACGCTCGCCCCACCAGCCGGCTCACGCTTTGGAGAGCAGTCCGAGGAGGCGGGCAGTGGCTTGGTCGCGGTCGAGGGCGCTCGAAGCGACGGCCAGGGTCAAATCCTCCCATGCCGGGCTGTCGGGTTGGGGTTCGACTCCGTTCAACCGGGAAAGGGGTCAGTTAATGACTATGTAATATGCAGCTTAACGGGCTCGGTCCGGCGTGGTCCTATGACCCGGCTGCTTTATCGCGCCAACCGGACCAACAAAGATGCCAAGGTCGTTGACTGACCCCTTTCCAATCGGGCACAAACTACGCGCCCGGCGCCACGGTGAGCAAGTAGGGCACGGTAGCCTGTCCGTGCCGGCGGAGTTCGGAGGTCACGAGGGCGATAAACGCGTCCCACTGGTCGGGGTGGATCGTTTGGCAACCTTCGCTGCTCGTGCTGCTCTTGTGCTTCTTCCTTTGGATTCCCGGCGTAATCCACGCCTTTGCGGTCGTGAATGAGCACAAGGAAGACAAGCGAATGCCAATTTGGCCAAAGCGTAGTTGGGACTTTGGCCGCTTATCTTGGGGGCTTATTTTGACATTTTTGCCATGTCCATATAGAGGAAATTCCACCGGTGACCATCCGGATCTGCGAATCCTGCACCATACATCCAGCCGTCCATATGATCAGCTTTGGCAAAAACAGTGGCGCCGGCGTCGACGGCTTGTTTTAGGCGGGCGTCTACTTCTTTTACGGAAGTAGCGCCGAGACTTAAGCAAGTTTCGGTGCTGCCGGCATCGGTGATTTTGTTGTTGATGAAACCTTTGAATGCGGCTTCCGGGAAGAAGTTCACGATCAGATTGTCATCGCCGACGATAACGCTGACCAGATCATTATCGCCGCCCGGGCAGTCTTTGTTGATTTTGAAATGATCGAGTTTTGAATAGAATTCGCGGGTTTTGCGGAGGTCTTTGACTGCGAAGTTTAGCCATACATTGTTTTTATTCATGATAATTCCTTTGGATATTACGAGCAAAATTGACGTGTGGTTTTCAGTCTATAAGCTTTGAAGATAAGTTCAATAAAATAAGTAAACCGTTATGAAAAAAGACAAAAGCTCGCGAAGTCTCTTCGCGCCTAAATCAAACCCGAGTTTGATTTAATCCGCCGGCGCCGGATCATCTGGCGCGGCCAGGTAGCGGGGCGGCGGGTAAAGGTTCCGAAATTTCTCGGCCATTGGGCGCGTGATAAATTCGCCGTCGATGGGAAAGCGGTCAGTTAATGACTTTGACATATCTTCATGACCGACGCTTTCCGGCGGCTCGATCCCGACCACGACCATTAACAACCGCAACGTTGCCTCCCGCAAAGGCCTCACGCTTTGGCCAGCAGTTCGCGGAGGCGGGCGGTGGCTTGGTCGTGGTCGAGGGTGCTCGAGGCGACGGCCAGGGTCAACTCTTCCCATGCCGGGCTGTCGGGTTGCGGTTCAACTCCGTTCAGCCGGAGGAAAACGAGGCTGGCGCCGAGGGCGGCGCGTTTGTTGCCATCGATGAACGGATGATTCTTGCAGAGGTAGAACAGGTAGGCGGCGGCGATTTCGGCGAGGTCGGCGTAGGGGGACCGGCCGCCCTTGCTCGCCTGCGCCACGGCGACGGCGGATTCCAGCAGCGCGAGTTCCCGGACGCCGTCCGCCCCGCCGAACCCGGCGATGACGCCGGCGTGGATCTCCCGCACGATATCGACGGTGAGGTGGAAGCAATTTTCCGGGCCGGCCTTCATGCCAGCTTCTTCATGGTCCGGGCGTAATCCTTCAGGGTGGACTGGATGACCTGGGAGACTTCGGCGTTGGTGGTGCGGGGACGGATGGGGGTGAGGGTGATGGTGCCGCCGGCGTGGACCTCGACGTTGAGTTCGTCGCCCGCCTTGAGATGGGCGAGTTCCATGAGCGCGGTGTCGAAGATGACGCCTTGGGAGTTACCGATCTTGCTGACGGTCTTGATTATGATGTAATACTATGTTTTACATCGCAAAATGTCAATATAGGAGGGGGACGAGCCTTCAGTTCAAATTTCAGATGGGGAGGGGGAGCTTGCCCGCGGAACACGCAGATGGACGCAGAAAGCTGAGTCCGGAGGGGGCAGGGAACCTTTACAGAAGCTAACCAAGGTAACGAAGATCGAAGGTCGGGAGGGGCGGAAATGTCGAATGTCGAAAGGGAGGAAGGTTTGAGTTGTTCGCTTCTTTTGCTCCCGTGACATTGCCCGACGGGCCTCTCCCCATTCGACCTTCTGCGTCATTCTGCGATCTGCGGGCACGTCCCTTTCCAATCTGAAAATCTGCAATTCCAGTCCCCCTTCGTTACCTTCGTTAGCTTCTGTAAAATTTCGGGCTCCCCTCAGTCTCCACAACTGATTGCCTTCTGTAGCGTCCTTACTGGTTTGCGCCAGGCAAGATCATCCGGTGAACGCCGTCCACCAGTTTCATTTCGTGGAAGTTGATGAGCAACCCGACCGGGATGTCGAGAAGCTTCATGTAGCTCAGGAGTTGCGCTTTGTGGATGGGCAGCACTTCTTGCACGGATTTGAGTTCCACCAGCAGGCATTTCTCCACCAGCATGTCCAACCGCAATGGCTCCTCAAAGGTGAAACCCTTGTATTCGATCTTCACCAACTGCTGGTTCACCGCCGCGATCTGTTGCAGGCCCAGTTCATGCAGCAGGCATTTTTCATAGATGCCCTCAATCAGGCCCGGCCCCTTGATCCGGTGAACCTCGATGGCCGCGCCGATGACTGTCCGGCTCAACCGATCAGCCTTCTGGAAGAGCGGATGCATGGGAAAACCTTACAGAAGCCAACGAAGGAAACAAAGGTGGAAATTATCTGTGCTCCCCTTCGTTACCTTCGTTAGCTTCTGTAAAAAGTAATCCCCTCAGCCTCCCTGCATTCTTGGTTACTTCGTTGCTTGGTTGTAAATCCCGTCCCGCTCCCCCCTCCTCACCCCAACACAAACTCCCCCGCGTTCTCCCGGATAAACGCCTCCGCCTGGGGCAACGACTCCGGCGTGCCGATATCCAAAAACGGCGCTTCCGTCACCACCGTTTGCAGCCGGATGCCGCGTTCCAGCCACGTCGTGAAAACATCCTTCTCCAAACTCAACGGCGTGTGATTGGGAAATTCCTGGATCAACGCATTTCGCAGCAGGTAGATGCCGCTGTTGATCACGCCGCTGCCCGGCCGCTTTTCCTCGAACCGCAGCAGTTCACCCGCCGGCCCGGTTTTCAACGTCCCGTAGCGCGAAGCGTCGGGCATGAACCGGCCCACGATCACCCCCGAGTTCGCCGCGTCCGCCAACGGCGCGACCACCGCCGCCAGATCTGCAAACGCCAGCGAATCCCCGTTCATCACCAGCCAGCCCGGCGGTTCTCCGCCGGCCGTGTGAACCGCATGCAGAACGCCTCCGCCCGTGCCCAGCGGCGCCGCCTCGGCCACACACTCCACCTGGATGCCCGGCACCGGGTGATCGCGAAAATGTTGCTCCACCACCTCCGCCAGGTAACCGGTGGAAATGATCGCCCGCCGAATTCCCTGCTTGGCCAGGTAACGCACCACCCATGCTAGGAACGGTTTGCCCGCCACCGGCGCCATCGGCTTGGGCACGCCCGGCAACAGATGTTGCACCCGCGTCCCAAACCCGCCCGCCAGCACCACCGCCGCCACCTGGTTCAACGCCACACTCATCCGTTCATCCCGATGTTCAAACGAACATCAAACGTTCGAGTAAATGCTGTTGCGCAGGATCGTGTAGCCCTTGACCAATTCCGTGATGCCGCGATCCAGACCCCACTCGGTCTTGAACCCGGTGGTCAGCAACCGCTGGTTGGAAACGATGTAATCACGCTTGTCCGGGTCTTCCCCGATCGGCGCTTCCACATAGACAAACTTCGGCAGATGCTTCTTGATGACCGCGCAGAGTTCCAGCTTGGACAGATTGGCTTCCTCCAACCCCGCGTTGTACGGCTTGCCCTTCATCGTTTCAAAGTTGTCCATCCCGTGGATGAACGCGCGGACCACATCGCGGATATGAATGTAATTCCGCTTGAAATGACCCTCAAAAATCAACACGGCCCGATCGTTCACCGCGCGATACACAAAATCATTCACCAACAGATCGAGCCGCATCCGCGGCGCCATGCCGAACACCGTGGCGAGCCGGAAACTGATGCTGTTCTCCCGCGCCAAAACGGCTTCCTCCGCCTTGACCTTGGTGATGCCGTACGTGGAGAGCGGCCGCAACGGGCTTTCCTCCGTGCAAAACTTCCCTTTCTCGCCGATGCCATAACCGCTGTTGGTCACCGGCATGATGACACGTTGCGACTTGCCCGCCAGCCGGCAAAGCATCGCCACCGCCTCGAAATTGGTCGTCTGCGTGGCAAACTGGTCGGAGTTGCACAACGGCACCCCCACCAGCGCCGCCAGCGGGATGATCAAGTCCGCCTTCGCCAGCAACGGCTTCACCACCGACTCCTCGCGCGCATCGCCGCGCACCACCGAGAACGTCTCATACTGGCAGCTATCCGTCAGGCTGCTCTGCTTGAAGTAAAAGTTGTCGAGCACGGTCACTTCATGGCCGAGGCCTAAAAGTGTGGGAGTGAGGATCGACCCAATGTATCCGGCGCCGCCGGTAATCAATATTTTCATGGTTAAAG
>JAQGOT010000762.1 GCA_028293465.1 Pedosphaera sp.
CCGTTGACCTGGCGCAGGGCGGCGGAATAGATGAGATTGACGTGCCGCCGGACCAATTCCTCAAAGGCAGTCTCCGAGCTGTCGTGCATATACCGCCGGAGCAGTTCGCCGTCTGTAATGTTCATTCACCCATATAACAACCGCCGAAAGAAAAAGCGCACAGGATTTTTTTGGTTCAAAGGCGAGGCTGGAGAAAGGTCGACTGAAGGTGGTTGTTGCCATTATTAAATGGTAATGGTATGCTCTTATGGCATGAAAGATGTATTTATTCCTATTGACCAGGCTGGCCGCATCGTCCTCCCCAAGCACGTCCGCCAGGAGCTGTCCATTAAGCCGGGCGATCTGTTGAAAGTTTCCGTTCACGATGCCGGGGTGACCCTGACACCGAACAAGGAAGCCACTGGCTTGGTGAGAAAAGGAAAGGCTTTGGTGTTTTCCACGACCGGTGATGACACACTGGGAGCAGATTCAGTAAACCAACTCCTGCAGGCTGAGCGGGAGGAACACGCGGCTGGAATTGCCGGCGGCCTTTCCCGGACGAAGCCGCGATGAAGGTCCTTCTCGACACCAGCGTCTTGGTGGCCGCCGTGGTCTCCAAGCATGACGCCCACTCCCGCGCGTTTGCCGTTTTGGAGCGCATCCTAAACGGAAAGGATGAGGGCGTTGTTGCCGCCCACAGTCTCGCCGAGATGTATGCCGTGCTCACCAAACTCCCGCCTCCGTTCCGACACACTCCCGAGCAGGCTCTCCTCAGTATTGAGGAAAATGTGCTGAAGCACTTCAAGATTTCAGCCCTTGCCGCGAATGATTATGCTTCACTCATACGCGAGGCGGCCCTGACCGGAATCCAGGGCGGGACAATTTACGACGCCGTATTGCTAAGAAGCGCTGCCAAGGCTGCTCCGGATAAGTTCTACACCCTCAACCTGAAACACTTCCAAGCTGTCGCTCCAAAAACACTCGCATCGACCCTCCTCGCCCCCTGACTCCGTTCCACCCTGGGTGGCTCCGACCCGCTTCCTTCCTTTCCCTTCTTTGCCCCAGCCAGGGTTTCCCGACGGCTAACCCTGTCGGACAGCCGCGTCTCCGTGCCTCCGTTTGTCTCGGGTGGGAAGCCCTGAAAAATCCCCTTTGCCGCCACTGTGAGAACCGGTTTACTATCCGCCATGCGAAATTTGCTCTGTCTCCTCGCAGCTCTGGCCCTGGCCGGATGTGCACCCAACACACAAACCACCGCCACCCGCACCGCCACCCTCCCGCCCGAGGACGCCGCCTTCACGCGCCTGTCAGAAGATTACCTCAAGGGTTACCTCGCCTGGCGTCCGGCAACCGGCACTTCCTTGGGCTATCATCAATACGATGGCAAAATCAGCGATTTTTCCGCCGCGTCGTTGGTCCAGGAACTGGCGCGCTTGAAGCAGTTTGAAAAACGTCTCGCCGCAATCGACCCCCAACGTTTGAGCGTCCGGGCCCGTTATGATTACCGGATTCTTTCCCAATCAATCAAACGGGAGATCTTCTCTTTCGAAACTCAGCGGATTTACGTGAACAACCCGATGACTTATGCGGGGGCCATCGACGTCAATATCTACATCAAGCGCAACTTCGCGCCGTTGGAGCAGCGGGTCCGCTCGATCATCAGCATCTTGAACCAGGCACCCAACGTCATGGCCGCTGGCCGGGCCAATCTCGCCGAAACCCTTCCGGGCCCGTTCGTGGAGACGGCCATCGAAATGGCCGGTGGCTCGGTGGATTTCCTGGCCAAAGACCTGGTGGCTGCCTTGCAAACCGTCACCAACAAGGCGCTCATGGCCGAGTTCACCGTCGCCAACCAGCGGGCCCAGGACGAAACCACCAAGTTCAAGGAGTTCCTGAAAACCCAAAAACTGCCGAAAGCTACCGACGCCTTCGCGCTCGGACGCACCAACTACGCGGCTTTGGTGGCGGATGGCGAGATGGTTTCGCTCCCGCCGGAAGAACTGCTGGAAGTCGGCCTGCGCGAATTGCACCGGTTGCAGACAGCCTTTGCCGAGGCGGGAAATGAGATTGCACCGGGCAAGCCGCCGAAAGGCACCTTTCAAGCCGTGCAGAAAGATCACCCCACCGAGCAGAGCCTGATCCCCGACGCGGCAAAGGACCTCGACATGATCCGGCGGTTCATCACCGATCATCATCTCATTGCCATCCCCTCGACCGTGCGACCCATCGTGGCCGAAACGCCGCAATATCTGCGCGCGATGAGCTTCGCCTCCATGGACATCCCCGGCCCGTTTGAAACCAAGGCCACCGAAGCGTATTACTACATCACGCCCCCGGAAGCTTCCTGGCCGGCGGCGCAAAAGGACGAATGGCTCACCGCCTTCAATTATTACACCACCGACATCGTTTCCATTCACGAGGCCTACCCGGGTCATTATGTGAACTTCCTCTGTCTGAACGCGTCGCAGGCGACCAAGATCGAGAAAATCTTCGGCAGCTACGCCTTCACCGAAGGCTGGGCCCATTACTGCGAACAAATGATGGTGGACGAAGGTTTCGCCGGTGCGCCCAACCCGGACGGCTCGCCGGTGGACAAAGTCAAAGCGGCCAGATTCCGCATGGCCCAAATCGATGAAGCGCTCCTCCGCGCCTGCCGCTTCTGCGTCTCCATCAAGATGCACTGCCTGGGAATGTCACTGACTGAAGGCACCAAATTTTTCCAGGACAATTGTTACTACGAGGAAAAACCGGCGCGTCAAGAAGCCGTCCGCGGTACGTTCGATCCCGAATACTTATATTATACGCTCGGCAAACTGGAGATCCTGAAGTTGCGCGAAGATTACCGACAGCAGGAAGGCGCCGCTTTCTCCCTGGAAAAGTTCCACGCCGAAATGCTGAACTACGGCTCCCCGCCCTTGCGCCTCCTCCGCGAAATGATGCTGCGCGACACCAACTCCTGGGACCACACCCTCTGACCCCAGCCAGCCAATCCGGCGAGATGAACAAATATGAACCGCAAACAATCCCCAAACCAATCCTCATCTAAACAATGGATGGACAATCGACGGTGACTGCAACCAAAACGCAAACATCTCCCGGAGTTGTAGGCGGTCCACCCTCTCCGCGGGGATGAGGGCGAGCGTTCTTCACACTGACTACTCCTCTGCTCAAATATCGTTAGAGCAACCCGAAATTAATTTATGAACCCGAAGAAATTCACCCCTGCTTTTTTCCTCGCTTCCGCATGCATCCTCGGCCCCCTTTCAACCCACGCCGCCGAACCGCCCGCCGCGACCTCCCCTGCTCCAACAAAACCCGGCAACCCGATCTTCCCCGGCTGGTATGCCGATCCGGAAGCCAAGGTCTTCGGCAAACAGTATTGGATCTACCCCACTTACTCCGCGCGCTATGAGGAGCAGTTTTTTTTCGACGCCTTTTCGTCGCCCGACCTGGTGCACTGGACGAAGCACAGCCGGATCATGGACACCAACAACATCACCTGGGCGCACCGCGCGGTTTGGGCGCCCGCAGTCGCCGAAAAGGACGGACGCTACTTTCTATTCTTCGGCGCGAATGACATTCAAAAAAACGAGCAACTCGGCGGCATCGGTCTCGCCGTGGCGGACAAGCCGGAAGGCCCGTTCAAAGATTACCTCGGCAAGCCGCTGGTGGACCGCTTCCACAACGGCGCGCAACCGATCGACCCCTTCGTATTTCACGATGACTCGGACGGCCAGGACTACCTGATCTACGGCGGCTGGGGGCATTGCAACATCTGCCGGCTGACGAAGGATTTTCGCGGCTTTGAGCCCTTTGCCGACGGCACCACGTTCAAGGAGATCACCCCCAAGGGTTACGTCGAAGGCTCGGTCATGTTCCGTCGCGGCGCGAAATATTATTTCATGTGGTCGGAAGGCGGCTGGACCGGGCCGAATTATTCCGTGGCCTACGCGATGGCCGATTCCCCCATCGGCCCCTTCACGCGCATTGGAAAAATCCTCCAGCAAGATCCCAAAGTCGCCACCGGCGCCGGCCACCATTCCGTAATAAAACTTCCCGGCAAGGAGGAATATTACATCGCCTACCATCGTCGCCCCCTCGGCGAAACCGACGGCAACCATCGCGTCACCTGCATCGACCACATGGAATTCGACGCCCAAGGCCTCATCAAGCCCGTAAAAATCACCTTCGAAGGCGTCACTGCGGTGGAGCCGTGAGCTTCGGTTCATTGCCTGCCCGCGGATAAGAACCGAAGTCATTGAGCAAATCGGTGAACACCGGCGCAGCCTGCCGCCAAAACGCGTCCGTGCGTGCCGGCCCCAGCAACTCGGCGAGTTGCTGCTTGAATTGTTCGCGGAAGGCGGCGCCGTCCTCCGCAAATGCCGCCGTCTTGAGGTCCACCGTCGCGTTGTTCGAGTCGGTTCTCGGTTTTATTTCGCTGTGTTCGGCGACCAAAGCCGCGAACCGGCCAAAGCCGTCCTGGCAAATCTGACGCAAACGGCCGGCCTCATCTGTGGAAAGGCCGAGGGCGGCCTCCAATGCCGGTTGCGGCGTGCCGTCACCGATCAGCGGGGGTAACTAATAACGCTCGGTTTTTCCGTCGCGCGCCGTCCGCGTCGCGAACGGAGCGAACCGCACCTGCGACAACACCTCTTTCGGCAGGCGAACGTACGGCGAAGTTTCATCCCAAAGATAAGGATGCTCGGACGACCGATCCACCGCCAGCCGGGCTGCGGCAGGCCCAGTCGACGAGGGGTGGTCGAGTTGCTTTTCCAACGCGGCCGTCCGTCGTTCCGCCCGGGTCTGGGCGAGCTCAAGGTCGGCGACATCCGCCTCAAGCGTTGTGAGTTGTTGATTCATTCGGTCGGCCGATGCGCGCGCCTGGCTGATCGCGTTCCATTGGTAAACGAGCGGCAGATGCCGGGCGACGAGCGCAGCAAAAGCGCCTTCGGCCTCCGCCGTGACGTGCCACCGAAGCAACTTGGAATCACTCAAATCGTTTGCCATTCCATAGTTCTATTCCCTCCGGAACCAAAAAGCCGAAAACAATTTTAAACAATCGAATTGTCCCGTATTCCTCGCAAGCGACAACATCGCCCGCCTTTCAACTTTCCTCGAAGATCGAAACGCAGCCCCCTCTCCCCCGCCCTCGGGATTCTTTGCTTGGACTTTCTTCAAGGCGGAGTTTAATTGGTTCATGCTACTTCACAGAATTCTTCTCGGATCGTTGCTGCTGGCATCGTTGGCGCATGCCGAAGACGCGGCTTTTGTCCCGCTGAATCCGGCGGAGATGAAACCCTTGGCGAATCACACTTCACCGGCGCACCAGACGGCCGCTCATTTCATGCACGGCGTAAACTTCGGCAATTATCTGGAAGTTCCGGCGGGGCAGAGCTGGGGGGTGCAGATCACGACCAACGATTTCGTTCATGTGAAGGCGGAGGGGTTCGATCATGTGCGGGTGCCCGTGGCCTGGCAACAATATGCGGGGCCAGCACCAGATTTTAAGCTGTCGGACACCATTTTCGCCCGGGTGGACTTCATGGTGACGAACGCGCAGGCGCGCGGCTTGGCGGCGCTGGTGAACATCCACGGTTATGACGAGTTCACGAGCGACCCGGCGAAGGAGACGGACAAATTAATCGCGTTGTGGCGGCAGATTGCCGCGCATTACGCTGCGGCGCCGGACACGGTGGTTTTCGAACTGCTGAACGAACCGAAGGACGCCGCCACGACGACGGTGTTGAACCCCATCTATACGCGGGTGATCGCGGAAATCCGCAAAACGAACCCGCGGCGAACCATCATGGTCGCGCCCGGCCGCTGGGACAACGTGGAGGAATTAAAAAATCTGACGCTGCCAGGCACGGAGGACAATCTCATCGTGACGATCCATTGTTATGAACCATTTTATTTCACGCATCAGGGGGCAAGTTGGGCGGGACCGGATGTGCAAGTTGAAGGTATCCAGTTTCCCGGTCCGCCGTCGGCGCCCCTCGTGCCGGATCCGAACCTGAAGTTGCGCGAAGGCGTCCGCCATTGGATTGAGAATTACAACCAACTGCCAACCGAGAAAAATCCCAGCGGCCCGCTGGCGTTCACCGGTCGGCTGAAACTGGCGCGGCAATGGGCGGATTACTATGGCCGACCGGTGTATGTGGGAGAGTACGGGGCTTACACGCGCGCGGATCCGAAGTCCCGGGCGAACTTCTACAAGGCGTTTCGCCAAGTGCTGGCAGAGGATAAACTGGGTTGGGCCATCTGGGATTGGAACGCCGGCTTCCGATATTGGGATCCGCGGAAGCAGGAGCCGTTGCCGGGAATGCAGGAAGCCTTGTTTGGGAAGTAAGGCACCACGAAGAAACCACTAATTGTTGCCGTCCGCGTGCCCTCACGTGGCGGTGCCTCGAATCATCGTCAAACCGCGACCAGCAGACTTGACCACTTCAGCGGGGTGGGAAAGAGGTACTGCGTTGCCGTTTAGACAAGGGACGAGGGCAAAAACGGGCGAAGCAATAACGCCCGGAAGCAGTAAAGATAAGCGTGAAGCGTCGCTCAAAGGCAACCACCCGCCGTGAACTTACATTCGTCAAGGGTGAACCAAACGGAAGAACACCGCTGGATCGGCCGGGTTAATCGGAACAGTATATGGAGTGCCGCTGCCCGTGTTGACCCAGTTGCCGCTAATGCCCCCGCTGGCACTGTTCGTTTGGGCCTGAACCGTGTAGCCCGGGTAAGTGGTGCTGTCCCATGACAAAGTCAGGCTGCCCCCGCTGTTGAGCAGGCTGATGACAGGCGAACCGCCGCCTGCTGTGTCGGTGATGGAAATGGTCCCCGTCGTGGTCAAATTGGTGACCCAACTGAGTCCCGGAGCAAGACTCGGCAAATTGATGGTTGCGAACGTGTTGGGGGCATTATAGCTCGGAGCGCTGAAAAGCTGATAACTGCTGCCGGTCGCCAGCGTGCCACCGGTATTGATGACCGATAATGCATTGCCAAAAGATAGCGTTCCAGCGCAGTTCACCTGTTGAAGGTTGGCAAGGTCAAAGACTACGGTTCCAAGAAACTTTGGCGTATGGGCAAGGTTCAACGTATCTCCGATGGTGGTTGTTCCTTCAAAGGACACTGTGGGAGGTGAAACGGGGCTGCTCCCGGTGATTTGACCAGTGCCGGTAAAATGGATGCTGGCATTACCTGTGCCCGTTATGGTTCCGTTATTCGTCAAATTTCCACTGATGGCGGACCGGATCGTGTCGCCCAAATTAAAAGTTCCGCCCGCATTGACTGTTACATCCTTAAAGCTGGCAATGTTGCCGCTACCGCATCCGATTTTTAATATGCCGCTGATGAGTGTATTATTCGCTACTGAAACCGGCGCACATGATACGTCCCAAACGCAATTGGGACCCACGGACAGATCGTGGCCGACGAATACCCCGCCGTCGCCAGCTTGCCCGCCATTGGAGCCGCTCATGGTAAAATCATTGAGAACAGTCAACGAAGATGTGATGTACGGCGCACCATAGCCGCTCCATGTGAGATTGTAGTAAGTTGTGTACTTCGTAAAATAGGTGTTACCCTGATAGTTGACGGTGTTACCGGTGGCGGTGGCATCCAGTGTCGCAACCTCAACCCCGGTGCCGCCGCTATTGCCGGTTACATTGAGGGTGGAATTCGCTGCCATGGTTACCGTGCCGCCACCGGTGATATAATCAACGGTTGCAGTTGTATCCACTGTGACATTGTAAGGAGTATTGACTGTTACGTTGTCGGTTGATGCCGGCACAATCCCGCCCGGCCAAGGCGCATCCGGTATGGTGGATGACCAATTGCCGCTACCAGTGGCGACCATGGTGGCCGCCTGACTCACACTGAGAAACAGGGCGGACAACATGGTTAGAGTCGCAAGAACTTGCTTTGTTTTCATTTGATTGTTTCGCTGATGTTTATTATTGGAGGAACCCGACCGGAGGCCTGTAGTCTGATGGAGACATTCGATTAAAGTTTTCTTTTCACACACCGTCAATGCCAACAAGCACGTTTAACGCAAAATCCAACCGGCAACAGCCAATCAATCCGCCATGAAATGCGATGCGATTACTTTGTCCCTTTCATCCAATGATCACCTTTGGCTGTCATCGCAGTTCTTTTATTAAGGACAGAGTTCATTGGTTCGCCGTGGATTTGAGACACAATAGGGTGAAGCAACACCAGGCGGTAGTCACATGAAACGGCGACCTGGGCAGGCGTCACCTCGTCGCGATCTCAACCGGCCGCATGTTGAAACCGCCACCGACAACGGGGGTGATCGGGACATTGCTTCTGGCACGGTGGGTTATATTTGTGGTCAAACCTACGTTTTCACGATCGGGGAGGTTCCTGCTTGCGCGCAGGCAGCGGCAACGCGCCTTTGGGGGGGATGACGCCAGCCTGCATTGCCATGTAACCGATTCATGTGACTGTTAAAGATGAGCAGCGGATGTTAAATGTGATGGAAATCAATCCTGCTTTGCGCATGCGCACCCGGCGTTGCATGCCGAAGGTTGGGCATTGAGTTTCCAGTAAAAGAAGAAACATTATGAACTGTAAGAGAGCCATCCCACTTGACCGGTATAAGTCCCCGGGCCTGTCCCTGCATTTTTCCCGGAGCGGCGCTGATGCGAAACCTTCGCAATCAGCCTTCACCCTGATTGAGTTGCTCGTTGTTATTGCGATTATCGCTATTCTCGCAGCTATGCTGTTGCCAGTTCTGGCCAAAGCCAAGGACAAGGGACTGGCCACAGCTTGCTTGAACAACACCAAACAGATCGGGCTCGGCATCGCAATGTATGCGGATGACAATGGGAATCTTTTCCCGCAGCCCAACCAATGGTGGACGGGAGGACCTTATGTAAATGCAAATGGACAGACTTGCGGGGGGGAATGGAAGGGCACCGGCGTAAACACTAATGCCAACACACCGGCCCCGATGATGACGGCCTATATTGTCAACAACAAAGTCTGGGTGTGCCCAAAGCGCAAGCGCGGTCTTACCTGCAAAACTATTCCTGGAGAGTGGGATCCAAGTGTCACCGGCTACGTATCCTACGGATTCAATCAGTTGGGCGTATTTGGAGCAGTTGACCCCAGCGGCAATATGCTCAATGCAAAGCCGTTCAAATCCACCAGTGTTTTAAGGACGTCAGAAATAGTGGTCAGCACCGATATCAGCGGTTCGATTGACCCCAATAACGGTGACGGTGGATGCTGGCTCGACACCTTTTGGTCGGGCACTTCAGGTGCCGGCAGTTCTGGTATTTCAGACGGCCGCCTCCAGACCGCTTATGCAAAACACAACAACCGTGTGAACGTCCTTTATGTGGATGGGCATTGCGCCCCCACAAAGCCAAGCGTCCTCTTGTGGGGAAACTTTAGCGGAAACCTTGACTCCGTCGTGGCCATCAACTCTGCTTCAGGGGTTTCACATAATTCGAACACGCCGATCAGCACGCCCGCAAACGACAGCGTGCAATGGTCCTCCGCACCCGAATAGCACCGATGGTTCTCCCGATTCATGAGCCCGCGAACCTGCCCCATGAATCATTTATGGAAACGCCCACTGTATCGACCGCTGTCTGTTTGGTCGCAATTTGACCGGCAAACCCGGTCTTTGCCGGTCAGCCATGAACATGGGATCGGCATTAACGGCGCCTGAGTTGTCAGCGCGCTCCACCGCCAGCCGGGCTGGTCCGGGTACGTTCGCGTGGGGCTTGTACTTTTTCAGATTCCTATCCCTGACTTGGTCACGATTGGCATCGGTGCCGCGACGGATGGCCTTCTTTTCTTCAAATCGTTGTTTCATAGGATCACTTTTTTACGTTCTTTTGTTTCATTGAATGAAGAATTAGTTAACCAGAACCGGTGGCGCTGTCGCATGGCTTCGCGGTAAATCTGGCGAGCCGCCTCGGCAGGGGCGCATGCGCCCACTGCCCCGGAGCGCCGACTTCCAAGTCGGCTTAACGCGTGGCGAACCCGCCGATGACCTGCGAACTCGAGCCATCCAAGCCGGTGCTCCGACGGCTCGGGAGCGGTGCGCGGATGCGCCCCCTCGGCAGCTTGCTCTCGGATTTGTTCTTTCAGTCGCTTGACAAGGCCGGCCTGCACGGTCGAGGTTTCGGAGACCAAATGGTTTCTGACATGGGGCTAAATTCTTTTGCGACTGATTGGGTTGAGCCCTTTCCCTTCACTCAAACGCAGTCAACTGACAATTCCCTAACAGCAGGGAGGGATATATGAGCAAAAATACCGACCTCACGGAATGCAGCGACTTCTCTCTGGTCCTGGGCGGACCGTTGTATCGACTCTGGAGACGGATGGGCCTGGCGGGAGACGATCTGCAGTTGATTCGCCGCCGCATCGTCGTGCTGGTGCCGCTGGCCTGGGTGCCGCTGCTGCTGTTATCGATTGCGGAGGGACACCTCACCGACGGTAGCGTCAAGCTGCCGTTCCTCCAGGACGTAGCGGTGCACGTGCGCCTGCTGCTGGCGCTACCGATGTTCATCCTGGCGGAACCCTTCGTTCACCGGCGGATGCGCCCCATCGTGGGACAGTTTCTGTCGCGCGGCCTGATTCCGGACGCAGCGCGGGCGAAGTTTGACGCGGCCATCGCCTCGGCGATGCGCCTGCGCGATTCAGTCGTGGTGGAGGTGCTATTGATCGCATTCGTTTACGTCGTTGGGGTGGTGCTCATCGGGCGGAGGCCCGTCGTGGCAAGTTGGTACGCCGTTCCCATGGATGGGAAATTGCAGTTGTCGCTGGCCGGTTGGTGGCTGGGCTGCGTGAGCATGCCGCTGTTCCAGTTCCTGCTCCTGCGCTGGTATTTCCGGCTGTTCATCTGGGCGCGCTTCCTGTGGCAGGTATCGCGCATCGATTTGAGGTTCGTGCCGACACACCCGGACCAGTGCGGGGGCTTGGGCTTTCTGTCGTGGGCCGCCAACGCGTTCGCGCCGTTGTTGCTGACCCAGGGGGTGGTGCTCACCGGGATTATGGCCAACCGGATTTTTTACGCAGGCGCGAAGTTCGCCGAATTCAAGTTGGAACTCATCGGCTTGGTTGCCGCGGCGGTGTTCGCCATCCTCGGGCCGCTGCTGGTGTTCAGTCCGAAACTCGCAGCCGCCAAGCGCGTGGGCCTGCGGGAATACGGCGTCCTGGCGCAGAGTTACGTGCGCCAGTTCGACCATAAATGGCTGCGCGGCGGCGCGCCGGCTGAGGAGCCCCTGATTGGCAGTGCGGATATCCAGTCACTCGCCGATATGGGCAACAGCTTTGCCGTGGTGAACGGGATGAAACTGGCGCCGTTCGGCATGCAAACCGTGTTGCTGCTGGTGGTGGCCACGCTGCTGCCTGTCTCGTCGCTGCTGCTGACGATGATTCCGCTGGAGGAATTGCTCATGCGGTTGGTCAAGGTTGTATTCTGACGATGCCGAACCTGAAGGTTAATGACTTTGACTTATATATCCAATGCCTTCCGACGGCACAGTGTTGACCATGGCCACCAACAACTCTTTGCCGCCTGACCAACCCGGCGGCGCAAACTTGCCGGGACCGAAGTTCCAGTCAGATCCGCCGATACCGTGCGCCGGCTTGAGGCCGTGACGGACCAACCGCAAACCCGAACTGAAGGGACGACAGGGCAGCGTAAAGACCAAGAACCCACCTTGCAGTTTGCCCCACCGGTCCGGGATAATTTTGGCACCATGTTAGCCAAGGTTTGTTCCGCCGCCGTGAACGGCATCGAAGCCTGTCCGGTGGAAGTCGAGGTCAATGCGGGTTTACGAATGCACGTAGTAAACCACTTTGGATTTCTTGATCAGGTTGACGATGGCTTGTGGAATCAGCGGCTGGGCTTTTTGATTCTGACACACTGCGAGCGCTTCCGCATAGGCTGCGTCCTCGCCGCTCGCGTGGCTGTCGCTGGTGCTGATGGCCTGGAGCAGGACGTATCCGCCGTATGCCTTGATGGGAGCTGGACTAATGTCGCCTTCTTTCATCGCCAGGGCTGCATTAAGAACAGCAGTGTCCATATCGTGCATGCCTTCATAAAGAACACCAAGATCGCCGCCCTTGCTCTTGTCGCCTGTTTTGGAATATTGCCTGGTCAGCTCCCCGAAACTCTTTCCCGTCTTAAGTTGATCTTGAATGTCGGCAATCAATTTTTTGGCCTCAACATCGGCACCCATTGTGGCTGACACCGGTTTGAACATCCCGGAAGGCTTGGCCTCCACAAAGATCGCCCGCGCATGCATCATCTTGGTTGGTTTCACCTGGTCAACCACCAGCTTCGTGCGTTCGATTTCTTGTTGGAAATCGCGTCGCAACCCGGCCATCGTGGTATGGTGGCTCGCCAGGCCTTCCTCGATCGTATGCGGCGCGATCTGGTCACGCAGTTTGCTGACGCGCTGGTCAATTTCCGCCTCGCTGACGGTGATGCCACGCCGCCGGCACTCGCGGTCCACGACATAATTCTGGACCAGGATATCGACAGTTTTGGGACCGCTTTCGGCAAGGCATTTCGCGATAACATCCTTCATTGCGATCGGATGACCGTCAACGACGGCGGCCGCGGCCGGCAGCGGTTTTCCCGGAGCTATCTCCTCGTCTGTTACGAATGTTATTTTGGATCTGTCGATCAAGTCGGTAATGATCTTCGGACTGAGAAACATAACCTGCAAATCCCGACATGCTTTGCCGGCGTCTTCGTAAAGGGAATCTTCGGTTTGGGGATGGTCGCTGTCCGTACTGATGCCCTGAATGAGGCGGTAACCCTCGGTGGTCTGAACGGGTTGCGATATTTTGCCTTTGTCCAACGCCATGGCCGCGGTGAGTATCGACGCTTCCATGCCGAGCATATTGCCGTAAAGCACGCCCAGGTCGCCCTGCTTGTCGGCGGGGACACTTTCGGAGTACTGTGCGGCAAGGTCTTCAAAGTGTTTCCCCTGCTTGAGCTGATTCTGAATTTCTTTCACAATTGCCAGCGCTGCGGCCTCCGTGCGCGTTGTTCCAGAAACCGACGCTTCCTCCAGGCTGCACTTCACGAGAATCTCGCGGCATCGTATCATCCTGGCCGGTTTGACCTGATCGGCAACGAGCAGCGGGCGGGCGAGGCTTTGCCTGAAAGTGTGCCTCAACTCGGCCGGGGTCATATGGTGCAGTTTAAGAGTTTCCTCCAGTGTGGCCGGGGCGAGGTTTGTGCGCAGCTCTGCGATCCGGTTATCAATTTCCGCCTCGCTCACGGTAATCCCGCGCTTTTCACACTCACGGTCGAGCACGTAACTTTGGATCATCTGATCAACGACATACGATCGGTCCTTGCGCAGGCACGTCAGGACGACATCCTCCATTGGAATGATGTGATCATCAACCATGGCTGCGGCCCCCGGCACAATCTCCCCGACGTTCGCTCCGGCATTCGCGTCAGTGGCGAACACGGCTGTTGGCGCAGCTTCCGACGGCGGATCCGCCGGAGCGGCAATGGCGCACGTCATGCAACGGATCGCGATTAAGATCGCCATAAACCGGCGCTTGGATTCTCGTATGAAGGTCATCGCTTCCTTTCGTCCTGATGAATTTGTTCCGCCGTGGTGATCCGGTCAAACAACCAGCAACCCGGAGAACCAGGTCCTCCGGGCTGCGGCGTTTTGGAAACTGCGGACAAACCTCGGTTCAATTATATTGACGAACGTAATCAACGAAGAAGTTCCCGTTAACCCCGGTTCCGCTGTTCGGATTTCCCGGAAAGTTTCCACCAATGGCGAGGTTCAGAATGAGGAAAAACCGGTTGTTGTTGTTGAACTCCCAGGTGCCGCCGCCACCGCGCGAGAAAGTGGCTGTATTCACACCATCCACGTTGAACGTGATGGAACTGCCATCGGCCGGCCACCATGCGCCGTAATTATGGTAGGTTGTGGTCGAACTATTGATGGTTCTAACGACCGTCGGATCCCAGCCCGGCATGTGCAGGCTCTGGTGATTTTCCCATTGGCCGTTGACTTCTTCCGCCACGTCAATTTCGCCGCAAGCGGGCCAGCCGCCGCCCACGGTGCCGAGCATCCAGGCCGCGGGCCAGTAGCCCTTGCCTGAATTCGGGAATTTGCAGCGAAACTCCACATAACTGCCCGGCCCGACCAGATGTTTGCCATAGGAGTTGATGCGGGCGGAATACCATTGTCCATTCCATTGTCCATTATCCGTCTGCGCCTGGAACCGCAGGGCTTGGCTGTCCGTGCCCGTCCCATCCGAAACGATGTGGCAGTTGGCCCACGAGTTGACATAGATCTGCAACTCATTGTTGCCCCAGCCGCCGCCGCCCGTTTCGAATCCCCAGTTGCCGGACCAAGGTTGGTTGTTGACGCCGGTAAATTCGTCGCTCCACGTGATGCCCCATGCGGAAGCACGAGGGGCGCCGGCTGCCAATAGGGAAAGCATGGCAACAACCGAGAACAGGACACGATAATTCGCGTGGCGAAGGCACGAAGTGCCGACCGCCTTTGTTTTTGAATTGGATTTCATAATAGATTTGATGGATGGCTTGCGCCGTTTACTGCAATGGGTACGTCACGAAACTAGCGAAAAGCTGAAAACCACGCACCCCTCTTTCGGGTGGGTCACCTTATCATTTGAATTAGCAAGCTTTAACCGCCGCTTCACACCTATGGCATGTGAGGACAGGGGGCAGGTGAAGCTATTGTCATGTTCGCACCCCAGGCGCTCGACCAACGGCCCGTTGACAACCAATCATTTTCTACGGAGGGTGAACCATGAGCAACCGACATGATCGACAAACCAAGAACAACAATATTTCCAGCGATACCGCAAAAGCTGTCGTCCGCCGGAACACCGAAGAGGTGCAAGGGGGTGGGAACTTTGACGTCTTCGATGAGCTCTTCGCAGACGATTTCGTTGACCACACCCCCCAGCCAAACTCCGCTTCCGACAAGGCTGGCGTCCGCACTCTTTACCAGCGGTTGCGCGCCGCCTTTCCCGATTTCCACGCAGACATTCACTGGCAAACCAGCGACGGGGAGCTGGTGACGACTTACAAGACTTATCACGGAACCCAGCGGGGGGCATTCCTCGGCGTAGCGCCGACCGGTCGCAAAATCCACTTTGAAACCGTGGATGTCATGCGGGTGCACAACGGCAAAATCACGGAGCACTGGGGTGTGGCAAATCTTTTCTCCCTCATGCAGCAGCTTGGTGCATGGCCCCCCGCAACCCAAGGGGTAAACAGTCCCCTTCCGCCGCCGACCGGAGCGCACGTTGGTCGCGGCGATTCGACTGAAAATCTCAGATCCAAATTCCTGGCGGGGTTGAATGAGATTCCGCTCCTCGTCAATTTATGAAACAGGGCCGGAGCGA
>JAQGOT010000768.1 GCA_028293465.1 Pedosphaera sp.
GCGTTGACCGGGACGGACATGCGCCACAAGGTGTCCTTGTGGCTGCGTCGCGGAGAGAACTGGTTCATCGGCTTGACGGGCGAATAATCGGCGGACCAGGCGAGCAGGACGGCATTCCCCCGCTCCATCAGATCGGTCAAGTCCAGGCCCGGTGGCGTGATAAAATTGAAACTATTCTGCTGATCGGAAAGTTGGGAGAGGAACGAGGCGGCCATGCAACTGTTCGGCAGGTCCGAGATCTGACCGCTGCCACTCGCGCCGAAGGCGTGCTGCCGCGACTGGGAGGCTTGTTGGAAGTTCCCGCCATGCCGGCTCACGAAATCCCGCAACGGAACGCCCTTGTCACGCGCGAGCCGGAACGTTTTGATTTGGCCGACGGGGAGCTCGCCGATCTCCAGCACGCGGTTGGCGACGACCAGTTGCGCTTGGGCCAAGGGGCGGTCCAACTTGTTCTGCACCTTCACGACGTAGTTGAGGCCGTCGTCGGTGACGCTGAGGTCGAGCGGCATGGGGGCGGAATTCCACCAGTCGCTCACATAAAGCTGGCTGGTCCAGACGGGCACGAAGATCTCCGCCTTGAAATTGTCCCCGTTCTGCAACACATCAGCCCGCTCGCCGTCCTGTCCCCCGCTCCAACTGCTCTGGAATTCGCCGCGGAAGGTGGAGAACTTTTGCTGGCTTTCGAGCTTGTACTTGGCATTGACCGGCGAATAAATGGAGGCGTAGGTGTGACCGCGCAGTTCGGCGCCTTCGCCGCGAACCAGAACATCCACCAGATGCAGCTCGTTCCACTCGGACTCGCCCGCGCGCAGTTTGTAACCGATGAAATAGATCAGCAGGGAGAAAAGCACCACGTAACAGGGAAAGGTCACCCAGGTGAGCATCGGGCGCTTGATCCGCTTCAGCCAGTATTGATCCAACGGGCCGATCACCACCAGGTAAACGAGCAACAGGAGCAGCAGCCATTCCACCGGCAATTTGCGGACCTGCTTGCTGTCGATCATCGCGCCGAAAATGCCATCGGCGCTCCAACCGCCGCGTTGATTGTTGTTCTCGACGGAGTAATAAACGGACGGCACGTCGGCCAGCTTGGCCCAGAATGAGGGGAGATTTTTCCAGGAGCGGGCGGGCTCCCGTTCGGGGCTGAAGAGCAAGACGGTGACCCGGCCACGGCCCTGATTGGACGTGATCACCAGCGGCAGATTGCCGGCGGTCGCCAAGACCTGGCCATCGCGGCGGGGGGTGCCGACGGCCACTTGCAGCGGTGCGGCCTCGAACGCCGCGTCGTCCGTCAAATCACCGAAAGGGTTCGGCACGCCATTATTGGCCCGGTAGGCAAGTTTGCGCCGACCGGACTGGGGAGTCTGGGTTGCGGAGGTTGCTTCCGCTTCCTCGTTCGTCTTGGGCGCGCCCCGGACCCATTGTTGCAGCCCGAGATGGCTGTTCGCGGTTTGTTGCTCGGTCAGATTGCAAGGCACCAATTTACGCAGCCAAGGGGTGCTGTTGACATCCGCCACCTGCTCGACAGCGACGATCAAATGCCCGCCATTGTTCAGCCAGGCGAGCAGCGCTTCGATTTGGTTGGCGGTGAGTTCCATCGCCTTCTCGGAATTGAGATAAAAAGAGTCCAACCCCTCGAAGACGAGCGGATTGTCCGGGATGAGCGCGGGTTGTAGGCGCGCGGAGGAGGGCTGTATGTCGGTTTCCCGGGAAAGGATCTGACGGATGACGGGCACGCCGCCCGCGCTGCGCGGCAGCGCTCCCATGACCACCGTGCGGGCGGACAATTGGCGCTTGGGCTGCACCGCAAGCTGCTCGGCGCGCACCCTGCCCCGCTCATCCAACAGGCGGACATCCCAGCGGCTTTGATAACGGGCTGAAGAGAAGACGGGAATGACCAGGCGTTTCAGGGTGCCGGTGGGCAATTCCACGACCATGCGGCGCGTCTGATTCTGGTTGAAAGACCCCGAGGAGACCTCGATGGTGCCATTGAAGGAAGGGCCGTCGTTCTTAACCTCACAGACCACGGGAAACCAGCTCGCTTCGGAGACGACCCCGTCGTAGCCGAGGAAGACGTCAAATTGGAGCGCAGCCCGCGCGCTGAGGGTGAGGCTGCCCAGCAAAACGAGCAGCAACATCAGCAAACGGTGAGGGCCAGCCCCCCCGGTTGGCGCGATCGAATATTTCCTTGGCTCCACCATGTTATTTGAACATTTTACAATCAGGATGGTTGCTTATACCAGACCGTTTTTTTTTAGCAACGTTCAATTCAAAAAGGAAATTGGGCGGGAGCCGACAAATGCCGGTGTGGGTGAGCCCCCTCCGCAGGGTCTTCCCTCATTGTAAATACTCTGTTCTGACCCCGTATTGGTTAGGCGGCAACTCGTGAATCATACACAATTCCAAAGATAAAGACTGCGCCCGCTCGTTGTGGCTGAACGGGCCAAACGAACCATCTCCTCGACAACAGGCTGAATGTCAGCAGGTGAACAAGCTAACTCATCCGTCGCTGCCCACTTCACAGTAACATCTCGAATCCGGTCTGGAGTAAGCTCCCCAAGTGCTGCGAGCATGGCTGCCGGGAAACTATGAATGAGCCGCTCGCCGCCGTCTATCTGAAGCAGGCACCCAAAATCATCCATCGCGGCTACGTCCCACTCCACGCCGCGCATAATGGTCCAAAGCGTGGAAAGCTCCAAAGGTGTAATGCCTTTATACTGCGCTCGCTCGGTAAATGGAGCTGCCGCGGTATCATACTTGCCCGCCTCGTTGTCACGCGAAATGTAGATGTCTGATAATACGCTCATAGAATGTGTGGTGCTCGCTGCTGCCTAACGCCGAAAGCTGAGCCACCGCCGACTCGTGACGCGACCCGCGACAGCGGAACGGCCAGCGCCAACGGCTCCGGCGACTTGTAGGCCACAGGTTCATCGTCAATCCGAGTTTTCAAGCGTGAGGATACCGCGTCCGTAAGGCGTAAGGACCGGAATCCATGCCTCAATGCACTCATCCATCCTCTCGACATCGAGCTGCAAGTAATGAGGCTCACACTCGCCGCCCCGCGTAGAGTGCCAGCATGGAATCTGCGCGACAAGCCCCTGAAGCTGAGCGGTCGTGTCGGGCGTCCAAGGACCACCGCGCACCGACGTGTAGCAGTGGCCCTTGAATGTCGTCCAAAACCAATCGTAAATCTTTTGCGATTCCGGTAACCCGCCAACTGGAATGAGGAATCCCTCGACAGTGCGCTGCTCGGTGGCGTAGCCGCCACACTGCTGCTCATATGTAACGCCGGTTTGTGCCTCAACAATAACGGCAAGGCCAATTTTCTGTGCTCCGGATGGATCTAGGACGACATGTGGCATGACGTGCGAATGTGGCCTAACGACCCAAACTCAGCGACCCGGCCCACGAGTCGCGTGGATTGCAACCGGAGCGCGAGCGCCGGGTTCGCCGCAGCGCATGGTTAGGCGTTGTGTTCATTTGCCAACCCTACATACGAAATAAATGGTCGCAATGACAATACCAAGCATCGCCCCCAAGATCGAAAGCAATGGCCAAGCAAGTGGTCCGCCGAAATCACCGGATGCAATTGCGGCGATCATAAACACGATGGGAATAAGACAACCACCCGATACGCAACCTGTCTTCTGGCATTTCTTGAGTGCTGGTGACGCCCTCGCCAAACGATAAATCAATGCCCAAACGAAAGTCGCCAGGATTACGACTTCCAAAATGAAAATGATTCGTTGAGCCATCTGAGGACGTCTAACGACGCAAGCTCAGCGACCCGGCCCGCGGGACGCGTGCATTGCAACCGGAGCGCGAGGGCCGGTTTCCCTGCAGCGCATGGTTAGACCTCGTCATGGTGAAACAACTCTGATTGGCTCAGGTTTGGTCGCGAACAGCGCCATAATCTCCCGGGCGTCCCTCGCTGTGAGAATCTTCAAGTCCAAATGCTTCAAGACCTCATCATCGGAAGCCCCAGAACGCAACAACACTACCTGAAAGACCTCCTTCTTGCCACCCAAGGTCAACGAGTTGGAAGCAGTATAAGCCGCGAAGGCCGATGCCATGCCTTCCCATATCGCCAACTCCCGTTCGGGATTTGCGTCACGCTTGAAATCCTCCATCCACTTCTCAATTGGGCTCGGGTCAACTTCGCTGAAAACCTTCTGAACGCTCTGGACTCTAGAAATCTGGTCTTCCGCCAAATTGGCGCGGCGAATCGGTCCGGCCTCCAACTTATTCGGGTCAATCCACTTTGTCTTGCTGTCAGAAGAAGTGCTGGCACGGTCACAGCCAGCGAGCAAAATCACGCAAAGTGCGAACGCTGCGGCGAGGTGAATGTCTAGTCTGCGCATCATCGTGGTATGAGGTCTAACGACCCAAGCTCAGCGACCCGGCCTGCGGGACGCGTGGATTGCGACCAGAGCGCGATGGCCGGGTTCGCCGCAACGGATGGTTAGGCCACGTCTTCATCAATACAAGCTCAAAAGTCCACCCTCGGTGTCGTGGATGGTCGCACTCCAAAGCGACGTCTCAGGGTCGCCGAGCGGCTCGACACTCTCGAACTCGCGCTTCAACTGCGCAACTACCAAAGACCAAGCTGCCTCGTCGTCAGTGTCCTCATCGTCGGCGTGAAGCTCGCAACACCGGTTGAAAATAGCAGCAGCCTCACGAAAGGCGGTGATGCTCCTGTTTACATACCATCGACAACCCCCGCCCTCGCAGTAGCCGAAATAAATCTCCCCACTCGGAATCTGGTAAAACTCACCGACGACCTTCCCCAATTCGGTATGACGTGCCACAACATCGCCATCCGACTGAGGAAGGATGACAACTCGTTTGGGAATGGACGGGTCGGATGTCATCGCGCGTAGTGGCCTAACGACCCAAGCTCAGCGACGGCGGCCATGAGGCGCGCTGATTGCAACCGCGATGGCCCGCCGGCGTTCGCTTCTGCGCAGCGTTAGGCGTGCTCATTCTTAGTGAACAATCTTTTGGTGGACTGCCATAACTTCCAGACCGCCGCACCGAGCAACGCTCCCAAGAAAACGTTCAAGGCTGTCGCTGCTAACAGCATCACAAAAGTAATATTGCCATACGCTCCAACCCTCCAGTCCAAACCAAACAGTCGGTAGCAAAGCAGGAGCGGAAAAAAAACTGTAACCCAAGGAACCATAAGCAACAAACCGATAAGACTCTCGCCCCCGTGCAGACTCGAACAAGCTGCCTGCGTCAACACCGTGACAACACCATAAATCCCTGCCCCCCAGATGCTGGCTTTCTTCATACGCGTAGAACACCTGACATAAATAATAAACATCGGATTTGATGGTTATCATGTTTCATAAAAATGGTAGTAAACCCTTTTATCTGGCGTGTCCAGAGTTATCAAGGCCTCGTGCAGAAATAACCTGACTCGATCTCCTGGTGCTTTTGGCGGCTGGCGGCGTTGCTCCTCGGTTGCAGAACGAAGTGGTGTGCTGATGGGAACTATGGGAAGCATAAGAAGTATGCGGGGTGATCGGGCCAACCCGCCTGGGGGGCCGTCATCCGGTGCCGGGTTGACAGCCGTCGGCTGTGGTTGGGGAGGTTGAGGGTCGAGGGTTGAGAGGAGATGCTCGCCGGGGGCTCGCCGCGCGAGGCGCGAGAGTGGGTGGGAAGGTGGTGCGGTTTATCCCGGGTAGGTTCGCGGCCGAACCAACCCGGGGCTTTGGGTCACAACCACCTTCGGGGTTGGGCGTTGAATGGTTGAGGGTTGAGGCAGAACGGAGGGGAGGCGGTGACTGGCTGGTGGCCGGTTCGCGAAATAGCGCCGTCGCCGCTACCGCTCTGCCGGCGCACTCCACAGGGCTGCGGGGTTTCTTGCACGTTCATCGCTGGTCCCGTTCGTCGGGGATGTTCTCACGGGGCAAAGACCCTATTGGCGAAAAGGCCCTGCTCTTTAGGCTGCTGGCTGGATCTAACGAAGAATCAGCATCTATCCTGCGCTCCCGACGACACTGCATTGGTCATGAAACTTCCACGGCTTAAATCTTGCATGCTGTTGTTGGTCTCGCTGGCAGCGACATTGGCCGGGTGCGCGTCAGGGGATGCTTTTCGAGCGGCCCCGCCGCGAGCGGATGCCGCCCTTATTTACATTTATCGGCCCAAGCAATACAACGTGTTGGCCGGGTTGGTGCCGAATGCGACTCCGCACCGTATCAGCGTGAACGGTTCCTTCCTGGTTGATCTGCAGAACGGCGGATACACCAGTTATTTTGCGAAGCCCGGGACGAACACCTTCGGTTCCGCCATGAAATATTCGCACTCGGGGCTGGTGGCACTGGCGAATTCCCGGAAGGAGTTGCTCCGGACAAACCTCGATGCGGGCCAGGTCTATTATCTCCGATTTGCATTGGGAGGGTTTGGCCCAAAGCTGAGGGTCGTCGATGCCGCCACCGGGGAGCGGGAGATCCAGCACTGCAAGTTGAACGTGGAGGAGGAACGGTGAGGGACGGCACCGGAGGAGACACGTCGGAAGAAGCGAGGAGCGGAGGCGCGCGGCAGGGATTTGTAACGCTTGTGGCGAGGTTGTGACGGCGGTGTAACGGCAATGTAACGCTTCGCATAGGGGTAAGTGGTTGGGGGTGAACATTGTAACGCCTGTTACGCCTGTACACCCCCAAGGGGGGCCTCCCTGCGGTCGGAATGTCCAAGGTGCTAGCGCACGGCCATCAAATCTCAAGGCCGCAGGCGGGATTGTGTTTCTCTCAGGATGGTTGGGGGGGTGGAGTTTTCGGTTTCCAGTGTTCAGTTTTCAGTTCGATGGCACCCCCTGAGGCGAGGGTTCGTGGTCGAGGGTTGAGGGGGATCGGACGCCGCGTGGGGGCACGCGGCCTACGATGAGCGGCAACAGACGGTTTTTCGGGGCTTTTCAGTGGTTTCGGTTTCCTCGCAGACCTTGCAAAGCTTGCAAACCGTGAGGGACAAGGGGGTGGGTTTTGTGCCAGAGTCGCGGGCATGGAAAGGCGCGATACAAATGGTCGATGACTTGAAATTGCGAAGTTCGAATGACGAATTTCGAATGGCAGAGGATGGGGCCTGCCGCCGGAGTGTCAGGGTGCCGGGCGGCATCACGACCGTGGGCGAGTAGGATCCCAGACCGGGTTCTTTGACATCCTTTAAATTTCGAATGACGAATTTCAAAGTTTGAATGGAGGAGGTGCGTACTGAAATGGCCGGAATGACCAATGTCCAAAGAAAACCCAGGGTCCAAATCCCAATCGGAGGGTGATGGGCAGGTTTTGCGAGGTCCAAGGTGCTTGCGCACGGCCACCGGGGGAAGGACCGATGCAAATCCAAGTTAATCCAAGTTAATCCAAGTTAATCCAAGTTAATCCAAGGTAATCCAAGGTAATCCAAGGTAATCCAACTTGATCTGGGTTTTGAAGATGCGCCTTAATTGGAGGGTGGGATGTGGACTGGGTCGCGGTGTCGTTCTGGCTGCTGCGAGCGGGGACCGCTCGCGGTCCTTGGGATTGGCGCGGTCCCGGTTGATTCAAGCGGGGGAGTGTCATTCCAAATCCAGGCAAATCCAGGCAAATCCAGGCAAATCCAGGCAAATCCAAGTTAATCCAATCTAATACAAGTTGGACGAGTGCGGAACGCGGAGTGCGGTGCGGAATCTGGGAATGGCGGGGTTGAAGGGTTTGGATTCGTCCTTGGCCGGAACGATTCAGTTGGAAAAGTGCCACCGATTAGGAACTGATTGGTGGCAGATGAAAACAACACAATCCTCGGGCACACGCCCGGTTCACCAAACGGTGGCGCCGGCATTTAACTTCAAAGCGG
>JAQGOT010000017.1 GCA_028293465.1 Pedosphaera sp.
GAAATTCGAACTTCGCAATTTGCAAGGCCCTCACCCCTCAACCATTCCGGGAGCGCCCCCACGCGGCGTTCCGCAGCGTTTTCTAACAGATTGCCATTCTGTTTTCGGGACCCTTTTTCGATCTGAAACGAACCAAGCTATGGTCTGACACCTTTCAGAATCCGGGCATCTCAGAATGCTGCGGAGCGCAACGCAATTGGACTTGCCGGCTCCCGCCTCGCCTGTTTTGATCCTGTCCTGAACGGAATGCGAGTGTTGTCCTGTTACCATTTGAAGCGGAGGCGAACCCCAACGATGCTGTTGTTCGTTATCGCTCTGTTATCCTTTCAAGCGAAGTGTGCCCTCGCACAAGTTACGCTTGCGGAAGTAGGCCATTTCACGAACAGCTCCACCATCTACGGGCTCGCCGTTGATTCAGCGGTGGCGGGTCATTACGCCTATTTGGCCAACGCCCACGATGGTTTGCGCATTTATGACCTTTCCGATCTGGCCAACATCACCAACGTGGGTTACGCCAGCAATACGAGCAATGGGGCGGCCTCTGGTGTGGCAGTATCCGGCAGCCATGCCTATGTGGCAAACGCGAACGACGGCTTACGTGTTTACGATATCTCCCATCCTACCAACATCACTGACGTGGGGCACCTCAGCAACATCGGGTCAGCCGTGGGCGTCGCGGTGGCGGGCAACTACGCTTATCTCGCCGTGCAGAACCAGGGCCTGATCGTCTGTGATGTCTCGGCACCAGCTAATCCTGTCAACGTAGGCCATGTTTTTGAGCCCACTATTGCCATGGACGCATCCGGCGTAGCCGTCTCGGGCAATTTTGCTTATTTGGCCAATGGGCGCGATGGATTGCGCATTTACGATATTTCTGATCCAACCAATCCCATGGACGTCGGACACGCCAGCGAACCTGATAGTGGCGGGGTCGCCCTCGGAGTCGCAGTCTCGGGCCGCTATGCTTACCTCGCCAGTGACGGGGATGGCTTGCGGATTTACGACATCTCCGATCCAACCAACCCCTCCGGTGTAGGATTTTACGCTCTCCAGCACGGAACCCCCTACCGAGTAGCGGTATCGGGTCATTATGCTTATTTAGCCAATGGACGTGAAGGGTTGAGGATTTACAACGTTTTCGATCCAACCAATATTGTTGAAGTGGGCCACACCGCACCGAACGATGCCGTGCTTACAGTGGGCGTGACTATATCTGGAAATTACGTTTACTCGGCCAACCAACAGGATGGACTTCGCATCTACGCACAACAACCGCAACTGGGCATGAGTTTGACCGGAACAAATACCATTCTGATTTCCTGGCCCACCCTCGCACCGTTTGCGCTCCAACAAACGGCTTATCTGACCATGGCTGATTGGGTCACCCTCACTAATGCACCCGTCCCATTTGGAGCAAAAAGCCAAGTGGTAATCCCAAGGCCTCCCGGCAACGCGTTCTACAGACTCATGTCGCAGTGACGGAAAGCGGTCAGAACAAAGTAATTGCACTTGGCGGCTTGCTTTCGATCCTGTCAGCACAAAAGGTGCGCCATGTCCGCGCCTCCCCCACGCCAATGCCTGCCATTCTGTTTTCGGGATCCTTTTTCGATCCCAAACGAACCAAGCTATGGTCTGACACCTTTGATGTCTATTTGAGGGCGGTTTCATGAAAAGCCGCGCCTGATCGGTAGAGCTGGAGGCGGCTCTGAATTTGTTGCACCAAGTCTGGCTGGTGAGCGGTGGCGAGGTCGAGGGCCTTTGTGGCGGCGGTGACGGCTTCAAGGTATCGGCCAGAATCAGCCAGTGCGGCGGCTTGCGCATCCCAACTGAGGGGATCGCCGGGGGCGAGTTGGGCCGCCTGGGTGGCGAGTTGGATGGCTTCAGGCCCATTGCGGAGTTGCGGTTCGGGAGCGGTAGCGAGCAACCAGGCGAGCTTTTGGAGGGCCGGGGTGGTTTGCGGCGCGAGGCGCAAAATCACGCGATAGTGTCGGATGGCGCCGGCTGTGTTTCCAATCTGGGTGAGGGCGAGAGCAAGGTTGAAATTGGCTTCAAAGTGATCGGGTTGCAGGCGGACCGCCTCCGAGTATTGATCAGCGGCGGCGCGGATTTTATTCTGACGAAGGAGGGCATTGCCCAGATTGTAATAAGTGGAGGCGGAGGCGGGTTGCAACTTCAAGGCTTGGGCAAACTGGTCCTCGGCTTGCGGAAAATCCCCTTGGAGAGCGAGGACTGCCCCGAGATTTTCATGGGCTTCGGCGAAGGCGGGCTTGAACGTGATGGCGGCGGATTAATGGGTGACGGCCTCGGTCAGGTTGTTCCCGGCCTCCAAGGCGCGGCCAAGGGCGTTATGAGCGTAAGGGTTATTTGGCGCGATGGCGAGTGCCTGGCGATATTGTCTGATGGCCTCGTCCAAGTGGCCTTGTTGGGCGAGGGCGATGCCAAGGTTGACGAAGGCTTTGTCGTGTTGCGGATTGATCCTTACGGCGGATCGAAATTGACCAATCGCGTCCTCGACGCGGCCTTGTTGGAGGTAAACCAATGCGAGGTTGTAATAGGATTGGTCAAACCGAGGTCTGGATTTGATGGCGGCCAGCAGATGAAGAATGGCTTCCTCATGTTTGCCCTGACCGCCGAGCAGCATGCCCAGGTTGCTTTCAGCCTCGGCATAGTTGGGATCGACCTGGAGCGCCGCCCGCTCATGAAGGATGGCCTCGTTGGTCCGGCCTTGAGCGGCGTGGGCGAGACCGAGGTTGCACTCGGCGACGGCGTTGGTTTTGGTGACCTGGATGGCACGGGTGAAGAGGGCAACACTGTTTTGCCAGTAGCGGAGTTGGTGCGCAGTGGTGAGGAGGCAGGCACTCAGAATGACTGCGGCTGAAATCAGGAGGATAATCCTGAACTGGCGTGTCATTGCACAATCGGTTCTCCGGCCGGCACTCGTCTCCAAGGCAGGGCTCTGGCGCGTGAGCACGGACAGGTACGGCACAAATTTGCGGCAACCAGCGTTGAACAACCGCGGAACTTCCCACGCAACGAGCAGGAACAGGCCGATGGAGGGAATGTAGGTGTAACGGTCGGCGAGCGCCTGTCCGCCAACTTGCACCAAGCCGATGACCGGCACCAAGGTAATGACGAACCAGAGCCAGCCGACGAGCAGCGGAGGGTGGGTTCTTGCCAAGCGTCCAACCACCACGCAAATGACCAGCAGCAGGAGCGCGGCGGTCAGGACCTCCACCAGTTGGAAGTGGCGGGAGTACGGGTAAAGGACGGCGAGGTCCGTGGGCCAGAAAAGCTTGCCAAGGTAACGGACATAGGAAACGAGCGCGTTGGCGAAACGGTCTCCCAGCGGGAGATTTTCCAGCGATTGAACCGCTTCGCCCTTTTTTTGCACCAGAAAGGTGACCACGCAGGAGGCGGCGGTGAGGAGGAAGAACGGAATTTTTTCCAGGAGCAAAGGAAGGGTGTCGCTCATCGAAAAGGGAAGCGGGAATCGGCGCAAGGGCCAGTAATCGAGGAGCAGCAGGATCAAAGGCAGACTGACGAGCATGGGTTTTGAAAGGAGGCCCAGCGCGAAGCAGACGAGGGCCAGCAGGTAATGGTTCAGGCCGGCGCCTGGCGTTTGCGAATTCAGGGGAGACGGGTTGCGGGATTCCTCCACATACGTGCCATAAGCGAGCATGGTGAGCAGCCAGAAACAAGTGCTGAGCACATCCTTGCGTTCGGCGACCCAGGCGACCGATTCAACGTGGAGGGGATGCCAGGCAAAGAGAGCGGCCACAAAAGCGGAGCGCCAGAGCGAGCCGGTACAGCGGCGCAGCACCCAGAAAAGCAGGAGCGTGTTGGCCACATGGAAAAGGAGATTGGTGAAATGATGGCCCCCCGCGTTGAATCCAAAAAGCTGGACATCGAGGAGGTGGGAAAGCCAGGTAAGTGGGTGCCAGTTGCTGGCATAACCGCTGGTGAAAGCCCAGCCTACGGCTTGGGCGGTGATGCCTTGCTGGACGCGCGGATTTTGAGTGAGATATTGGGCGTCGTCGTAGTTGTTGAACTCAAAATTCTTGACGGGCCAGTAAACGACCAAGGTGATGAGCGCCAGAATCAGGCAAATCAAGCAAGCCAGCCCTCGGTCTGTCAAACTGGTTTTAGGAGTTAAGCACCCCATTTTTTTTGAGAAGTTAGCAACACGCAAGGCAGGAGGGAAGCCTCATTTGCCGGAGTGCTCTTGAATTCGTCATCACCCATATTTTTTTGGCTGCTCGGTTTACTGCCTCTGATCCATACATTATCTTCGTAAACGGTGTTGCCCGTCGGTCGGCAATCCTCAGGCCGGCCAATTATAATGAGCACCATCCTACTAACGCTTGCCCAATGGGCGCAGCAAGAATCCGCATTGGCGCAATTGGGCGACCAACGCCCGTACCTGTTCAGTAGTCGTCGCATCGAAGCGAAGGCGTCCAGAAAGAAGAAAAACGGCAGCCGAGCGCTTGGCCGTCAGCAGCGCGCCGTTGGTGGCACCTTCCGGTTGCGGCGCGTCGTCGACGTCCCGGTCACCGGGTCAGCCTTCCACTCGTACCAGCCCCGCAGGCCGGTGATGTCCGCGAACGCCTCAACCAACCGAGACTCCTCACCCGGCCCCAGATTCCGGGATCGTTTCTTCCAGTGCTGCCACAGCAGCTGGGACCGTCCCAAACGTTTCCAGGCTGCGGTGGGTGCCCGGCACGGGCGTCCAGCCTGTGATTCTATGCCCCGAATTGGGCGCTTCCGGTGACGAATACGTTCTTTCCGCTGGAGGAACATTCTCCAACGGACAATTCGCCGGGAGTCCTCCTCTCGAATTTTTTCTTCAATCGCATGCAGGGCATTTCGAGAAGGTGATAGGAGGCCAGGGTCAGCAACAGGGAGATGGGGATCGAGACATAAAGGGGTCCCGCTAAACCGCAACTGGGGGTTGACCCCCGGGGCGGGGCCGGCCTCAGGGTGGGCGCCATGGCCAGGAAATTGCGGGTGGGATACCCCGGGCCGGGCGCCTGCTGGAAGAGGATTTGAAGCTCCTGGACCTGGGACCGGACCAACTGGCAAACTGGCGCAAGGGCGACGCGCGCAAGGTGCGCCTGGCCCGGCTGCGGGCGGAGACCACGATGACGCTGGACTGGATTGCCGACCACCTGCACATGGGGACCGCCGCCAATGTGGCCCTGTGCCTGCGCCGCGCCGGGAAAACCAAATGAGGAATTTACGCTTTAGCGGGACTGCCCCTTTATTAGCGGGACCCCTTTACGCATGGCCACCACCAAGATTTGCTCCGTTCCCTGCCCATGAATCTGACACAAATGGACCGTGGTCAAGGAACTGGGGATCACCGACTTGAGAGCGAATCAGCCGGCCGAGCAGGCACCAGACGTGTTACCGAAATAAAAGGCACCATGTATTAGGGAGTTTATCTGGCCGCAAAAGGGTCGATATCCTGGAATTGGCGCCTTGACGATCTCTACCTGTGATGAGCCGCGGCTTTGCGGCCGGCGACCTGGCGCAAGGCTTCCTTCCCGCCCTTTACGAAGGGGCGTCCATGCGCGAGCAACAGGTGTTCAAACCGCCTTTCGAGCAAGGCTGAGAACGCCGACCTCAAGCCTCGCTTCACGGCTTTGGGGTCATCGCCCATCAGGGAGTCGGGGACGAATTCAAGCTGCCCGTTCTCGCGGATCACCGCGTCGCCCATGGCCAGGGCGCCGGCGCCAGCCGGGATCAGCAGCGCCGTTTCCTCGGGGCACAACGCATCCACCTTCAGCGCCAGGATCCCTCCCGGCAGTTCGTCTCCGTGCTCAAATCCCCTCACTCCCTGGCCCGGCTCGAACTCATGCAACCCCGCCGAATGACACCACACCGTGGCGTCGAACGCCTCGACGAAGCGGTCCGATCCGCGGTAATGAAGCCGGTTGGTGAGATAGATGTGCTCCGGCTTTGCCTGCCCGCGAAACCAATCGAGACCGTTGGACGGGACCATCGGGTCAATCAGGATCGCCGGTCCCAACCCCGTCACACAGTACGAATGCACGTCCTGCCCGATGTCCTCATGGAATGCGGTCCAATGGAAAATATGCCGAACGATTTGTTCCATGGACCGACTATGCCACGGGGGCGTGTTCGGAAAAGAGAGGCGTAAACCCCAGTCCATTTCACTGCTGTCCAAGATAGCCGCTTCTGCGCCCGCAAGCCCTCGATTTTATTGGGCTTTTTGAAGCGAATTTTGGCAACGTCAAAACAGGTTGTGAAGGTGTCAGTCCCACTAATCCGTAAATAATGGCGTCGCCCGTTAGCTCTTTAGCCGGCGCGGTGCAATGACCCGGCTGCCTTATCTCGCCAACCGGGCCAACAAAGATGCCAAAGTCATTGACCCCTTTCCGCCGAGAAGCGTGGCACGCTGCGATTGGAGTTTTCGGAAAACTTGCTGCTCACCGTTGTTCCGCAGACCTACGAAGGTTGGCACTTTCGTGACCCCTTTTCGGCTCCCGCCCTTGCTGGCCGCAGACCAAATCCGCGATCTCACCTCCGCCAACCTCCTGCTCGACCCACTGCTAACCCACGCCAACCAGCACGAAATCCACCGGGAACTGGGCACCACCCCCCCCCACACCGCACGCCAACAGGCCATGACCGAAAAACGCTCCGTCCTCCGCCCCGTGCCAGCCCGTCCCTGGTGGCCCTTGGTCTGGAGCCTCCAAACCCGGGTCCGCGTGGGCGACGACGGCAAAGTCCCGGTCGGCTCCCAACGCCAATCCCTTGACGCAGCCCCACGGTCAAAGGTCATCCGCTGCTTCAGACCCGATGGCGACCTCTATTATCTGCGCCAGGCGCCCATTCCCAATGCCAAACCCGTCATCCTCCTCCATCAGCCAGTCTGCTAATCAAAGTCCGCTTTTGACCGCACACAAAATTCCGCTTTTGAAAACTACACGACAGGCGAATCATTTTCAGTTGACTTGGAAAACGTAAAAATGATCCGGGTCAATGTGTCCAACTGCGAAAGGCAAGGGCCCCAGAACTGCGGCGTAAAATCCCGCGCCGGCAGAGGAGTTCATGGTCGAATAAAGGGGATTCGGAACATACGCCAGAACATCAATCAAGTGAACCAAATCCAAGGGGGCGGGATAAACATTGGAGTTATTTGAGGGCAGGACCAGGAGATCACCGGAAGCCAGTTTGGGAACGCTAAGATCCATGGGTGAGGCCCCGGATTTTTCCATATAGTATTGAAAGCCCCAATGTCCCTCAAACCAGAGAGTATGACCGGCGGTTTTATGCCTGGCACATAACTCGGCGGCAGCGGTACGCGCGACATTGGCGGAGTTATAGTCAGCCCAGGTCAAGGAAAGGCTGATTACGGCGGCCGGCAACGCCGGTAGGAACACGGGCCAAAGTTGTTGCAGGAAATGGGAACGGACGGATTGACGCTCCATTCGCCGTGCCAGCAGGATGGCCACTGCCGGAGCAATTGGCAAAAGACTACGACCGTTAACAGTCCAGTTCAGCGCGATGGCAAAAACAAAAATTCCTAATACCCACAAAGTCAGGAGGAGCGAGACGGGATCGCGCCGATGCCAAAAATCACTGCCCGCGAGCAAGAGCAGCCAGATACCGCCCAAGGTGAAAAGCGCGATTTGAAAAAAAGTCATCCAATCCAGATGGTCCTGGGTCCGCCAGAGGAGTGGTTTGAGGTGCTCCATAAAAGGAAGCAAGAGCAGGCAAGGGACAAGGAGGCAAAGGCCGGACAGAAGGGTGCGGCGTGACAGCAGCAAAGGCAGGTAAAACAAAAGGGGTAAAAAACAGCCGCCGGCAAAACCAAGACCAAGGATGCCCTTTTCCAAGAGATGTCCTTGAACGGCGGTGCGGTCCTTGGAGGCGAAGGTGACGGCAGTAAACAGCAGCCCTTCTCCGTAAAGTTTATGGGTGATCCATTCGTAGCCACCGGCGAAAAGGATGGGAATAACCAAGGCCACGAGCCAGGAACCAGGACGGCGTTGGCGGACAAGGCCATAAGCGGCCATAAGGGGAATGAGGGCCAATCCGGTGAATTTGGTGAGGAGCGCGAAGCCAACCAGAAGGCCGCAACCGAGGAAGGCGAAGGAGTCGTTCCTTTGCAAACCCCGTTCAAACCAGACGAGCGCCCAGACCCAGAATGCGAGCAATATGGTGTCACACATGAGGGATGTGGCAGAGATAAGAAAAACTGGAGTAAGCATGGCAACAAGACCCGCCATTAGCGGGCGGGCGCAATAGTGCCGGGCGAGGGCGAAGATGCCCGAAACTGCAGCCAGAGCGGGAAGAAGAAAAGCCAGGTGCAAGACCGGTTCGCTCCAACCGGCCAGCGAACCGACGAAAGCGAGGTAGTAGCAGGTCAAGGGAGGATTATCAAAAACCCGGATCATGGGCATGGGCGTGCCAAACCAGTTCATGGTAAAACCATAAAAATCCCCGGGATGCTTTTGGATATGTTCAGCGGCGCGCAGGAACAGGGTGTCATCAACGTGAAACGCCTTGTTGGCAAATGGCACCAGGCAGATCAGGGTCAGGGCCAACAGCCAGAAGAGTTGTTTTGCTTTTGTGCTGGGAGTCGCCGAAACTGGCTTTTCGGCAGGTTTCAATGATTTTGAAGGCGGCTGCGACGGCACCTGCGGGTTTGGTTCAAGCTGTTCGATAAAAGGAGTCTTCCAAGGGAGCCGGATAAGGCAAGCTCATTTTAGCATTGCTCAAACCGGGAAGCCGTCGGGATCGTCGGGAAGGGGTCGGTCAATAGTATTATAGTATTTCCAAACTGGTCGGGCTCGCGTTAGGGCGGCGGCGATGCGGCTGAACACTCACGGTGAGGTGAAAGCGTCGCCCACTGGAAGTTCCATCGTTCCGCCACCACTCGAACCCATCAATGAGGCTTGGCCATTCCTTCGTCATCCGACATTTCCCCTTGTGGCCGTGTGCTAACACCCGTGCGCAGGCACCTTCGTTCACTTCGTTACCTTATGTAAAACCACTCCCCAGCCCTTCCGGTCTCAGCCTTCTGCGTAATTCTGCGTGGTCTGCGGGCAAGCTCCGTCCCCGCCTTCCTTCCGTCCGATCTTCATCCCCGCCCGCCGACCTTCGTTGCTTGGTTGTAAACCCACTCCCTAGCCCCGCATTCGAACTTTGAAATTCGTAATTTGAAATTTCTTCGTTCCCTTCGTTGGCTTCTGTAAGAACTCCGCTCTTCTGTGTCCTTCTGCGTGCTCAGCTGGCCAGCACAACAAATTACTTGCCATGCACCTCCATCCCGTAAAAAATCTCCCCAACATTCCTTTCAACCTTATGAAACAAAAGCACCTCGCTCTCATCCTCCTGTTGGCGGCATTGCCCGGCCTCAACCTGTTCGCGGCCGATGCCAAAATGTTCAAACCGGAACCCGGTTACATCAGTCTGTTCAACGGCCACGACCTCACCGGCTGGGGTTACGTCACCAATAATTGCGACGGCAAAACCGATAGCAGCGACGGCCGTTACACCGCCAAGGACGGCCTCCTCGTCGTGAACCCG
>JAQGOT010000038.1 GCA_028293465.1 Pedosphaera sp.
TCCCGCCCCCGCATTTCAAGGGTTGGAAAATTTGGACCGTGGGCGATGACATCGCCTGGATGAAACCCGGGCCCGATGGCTATTTGTATGCCATCAATCCTGAGGCCGGTTATTTCGGCGTGGCACCTGGGACGAACTGCAAGTCAAACCCCAACGCCATGAAGAGCATTCAGCGCGACACCATCTATACCAACGTCGCGCTCACTCCCGATCTGGATGTCTGGTGGGAAGGCAAGGATGGTCCGCCACCCAAGGAATGTCTCGATTGGAAGGGCAACAAATGGACGCCCGAGTCGAAGGAAAAAGCGGCGCATCCCAACAGCCGCTTCGCGGCTCCCATGACAAACAATCCCATGCTCGCACCCGAGGCGAACGATCCCCAAGGCGTGCCCATCAGCGCCCTGATCTTCGGTGGCCGCCGGGCTGACACCATGCCCCTCGTCTATCAGGCGTTCAATTGGATCCACGGCGTTTACATCGGCGCCACCATGGGCTCCGAGATGACTGCCGCCGCGGCCGGGACTGTCGGCCAGGTCCGGCGCGATCCCATGGCGATGCTCCCTTTCTGTGGTTACAACCTGGGCGAGTACTTCCGCCATTGGATCATCATGCGAAAGCTGATCAAACATGTGCCGCGGATCTTCCATGTGAACTGGTTTCGGAAGGACAGCAAAGGTGAATTCCTTTGGCCCGGTTACGGCGAGAACATGCGCGTCCTCAAATGGATCGTGGACCGCTGCCACGGCCGCGCCAACGCCGAGGAAACCCCGCTCGGCTGGGTCCCCTTCGCCACCAACTTCGATCTCGAAGGGTTGGACGGTTATACTCCGGACCGGCTGGAGCAGGCGCAAACCATCGACTACCAAGACTGGCGCCGCGAACTCCTGCAGCAGGATGAGTTGTTCATGAAGCTGTATGCCCATCTTCCAAAGGAGCTGATCTTCCAACGCGAACTGCTGGTCTCCAGGTTGTGAGCGCGTCAGAGAAAAAATTGGTGCTAACGCAGAGCCGATGAAACGCTCTCAAGGTCTCATTGGCATTTGCCATCCAAGCCAATGCGTCTTTTTGCTTCCGGGGGTCAGATGAGGGAAGACTGAAACCGTAACGCGAAAGTTCTAACGCGATGCCGCCGGTTCACCCTCCCCGCGGGGGAGAGGGACGGGGTGAGGGCGAGCGTTCCCCACACTGAACTTTCCGTTCAAATCCTCCCCAGACTGGCGCTGTGCGCAGAAGCGTGCCGCAGTTCGAAAGGCAGTCCAAACCGCCGCTCACTTCAGTTCGATGGCCTGCCTTAAAATCCAAGCCTGCGGGTGATGTTCGAAACCGATGCGCGGATAATATTCCACCGCCTTCGGCGCGGCCAAAAGAATGAGCATCGCCTTCCCACCCTCCGTCCGCGTGCGACGGATCAACTCCCGCCCGATCCCCGACCGCTGATGTGAAACCCGCACCGCCAGGTCGGAGAGATAAGTGCAATAAATGAAGTCACTCACGCTCCGCGCAAGGCCGACCAGCAACTCGCCATCCCACGCGCTCACGACCAGATTGGCATTGCGCAGCATCGCTTCCATGCACGCCCGGTCATCCACCGGCCGCCGCTCCCCCAAAGTGGACGCACGATAAAGCTCGATTACGACATCCAGCTCCAGATCATTGCCGATGCGATAAGTAATCATTAGTTGACACTATCAGGCTGTTAAAAAGGGAAGGCTCAAGTGCTGGCTTGCAGGAAAATGCGTGTTACTTCCCGCGCTACCTGCTCCTCAGACCAATCAGTGTGCTGGGCTCGCAAACCCGCCGCCTTCATTTCACGCGCCGACCAGTAAAGCTGCTCTGCGATTGCCAAGCGTTGCTGGGGCGTCATCCTTCGCAAAGCTTCAAACTGCTCCGGGCTCGTTTGTTCATCCGGCAACATGAAAACAGTATGCTCCTGACAGCCTAGCCAAGCAAGGTCCTCGCCTTCGCGAGCGCTTCTTCAAGTTTGCCCGCATCCTTGCCGCCGCCGCGCGCATTGTCCGGCTTGCCACCGCCTTTGCCGCCGACAATCGGAGCGATGGTTTGAATGATCTTGCCGGCCTGAACCTTGGCCGTGAAGTCCGGCGAAACGGAAGCGATCAGCGCCACCGCGCCGTTGCTCACGCCGCCGAGCACCACCACGCCCTTGAACTGACCCTTCAACGCGTCGGCGATGGCTTGCAGCGTGTCCCCATCCGCCGCGCCAAGATTCTCAACAATCGCTGGAACGCCATTCACGGTGGAAGCACGCGTTATGAGGCCCTTCGCGGTATTAACTGCTTCCTTCTGCTGCGTCGCCTTGAGTTGCTTCTCCAGTTCCTTCTGGTGCGCCAACAACGCATCAACCTTCTTCTCCAGCTCGCCGACCGGCGAATTCAATTTGCCGGCGATGCTCTTGATCAACTGCACTTCGTCCGTGCCTTTGCGGTAAGCCTCCAAACCTGCGACCGCCTCGATGCGCCGCACACCCGCCGCCACCGCGGATTCGCTGACGATGCGGAACAAACCAATCTCCCCGGTCGCCCGCGTGTGCGTACCGCCGCAGAGTTCCATGGAATATCCGTTCAAATCCCCTGCCCGCCCGCCAATCTGCACCACGCGCACCTGGTCGCCATATTTGTCACCGAAAAACTGCATCACATCCGGCCGGCCCTTGACCTCTGAATGCGGCACCTCCGTCCACGAAACCCCTGCGTTCTCCACGATGCGTTCGTTCACGAGTTTCTCGATGTCCGCGATTTGCTGGTGAGTAAGCGCCGCGCTGTTAAAGTCAAAGGTCAGCTTGTCCGGTCCCACGAAGGAACCCTTTTGCGAAGCCTCCTTGCTCGCCACTTCGTGCAACGCCCAATGCAACAAATGCGTCACCGTATGATGCCGCTGAATCGCCCCGCGCCGCGGCGCGTCCACGGAAAGTTGCACTTCCGTCCCCACCGCCGGCGCATCTTTCTCCGCCAGAAAATGCAGGAACGTATTCCCGCTCTTCTGCGTATTGACGATCCGCCACAACTGCCCCGCGCCCACGATCTCACCCGTGTCGCCAACCTGCCCGCCCATCTCGGCATAAGCCGTCGAGACATCGAGAATAACCGCCGTCTTCTCCTTGAGGCTGACCACCTCCAAAACCTTGGCAGTGGTCTGCAGCCGCTCGAATCCAACAAACCGCGTAGGTTCCTTGCTCTCGATTTCTGAGAGCGAAATCACTTCCGTCTGCCGCGCTGCTTGGGATCGTTTCCTCTGCTCATCCATCAGCGTGTTAAACCCCGCAGAATCCACGCTCAGCTCGCGCTCCCGCGCCATCAACTCCGTCAAATCGAGAGGGAAGCCGTAGGTGTCATAGAGCTTGAACGCAAAATCGCCCTTCAACTCGGCCCCGGCCTGCATGCACTCCGTTTCGTCGCGGAACAGTTCGATGCCACGATCCAACGTCCGGTTGAAGGACTCTTCCTCGCCCCGGATCACGTCCTGCACATGCTGCTGCTTCTGCCGGATCTCCGGAAACACCTGCCCCATCGTCTCCGCCAGCACATCCACCAGCTTGTAGAAGAACGGTTCATGGAATCCCAGGGAGCGTCCATAACGCACCGCGCGACGCAAAATCCGACGCAGCACATAATTGCGGTCCGTGTTGCCCGGCTGAATGCCGTCGGCAATCGCGAAGCTGAGTGTGCGGATATGGTCGGCAATCACGCGGAAGGCAACGTCCGTCTTCTCCTGTTCCGTGTTCCCCGTGGTTCCTGAGGGCGGCAGCGTGGAGCCATACCGCTTTCCGCTCATCTTCTCCAGCTTGTCAAAGATCGGCCGAAAGATGTCGGTCTCGTAATTCGAAATGATGCCGGTGAAATCGGTGAACTTCTTGGTGCATTGGATGATGCTCGTGGCCCGCTCAAACCCCATCCCGGTATCCACATGCCGTGCCGGCAACGGCGAAAAGGTGCCGTCCGGATTCGCATTAAACTGGATGAACACCAGATTCCAAATCTCGATGCACTCCGCGCTCCCCTTGTTCACCAGCGCCCCCTTGGTGTCCCCTTGCGGCGTCAGGTCCACGTGCAACTCCGAGCAGGGACCGCACGGACCGGTCTCGCCCATCATCCAAAAATTGTCCTTCTTGTTGCCGTAAACGATGTGGACTTTCGGGTCCAACCCGGCGGCGGTAAATTTCGCGGCCCAGAAATCATACGCCTCCTGGTCAAACTCGCTCGGGTCGCCCTTGGATTTGTCCGGCGAGTAAACGGTCGCATAAATCCGGTTCTTCGGAAATTTCCAGACCTCCGTGACCAATTCCCACGCCCAATCAATGGCTTCCTTCTTGAAATAATCCCCAAAGCTCCAATTCCCCAACATCTCGAAATATGTATGG
>JAQGOT010000058.1 GCA_028293465.1 Pedosphaera sp.
ACGATATTGTATTGTCCGCCGGCAAAATTTAGCGCCGCCCCCGAACGCACGTCACGCCAAGGCTTGTTCTCGGGCGGGTATCGCAAATCTGCGGAATAACCATCGACGCGGCGAAAGGGCTTGCCCGGAGCGATGGTGATCGTCTCGCTGGTTTCGTTGAGTTCCAAGACCAGCTCGGTGGGTTTCTCCGCCGGCCCGCGCACCTCACGCAGGGTGAAGAGGTCGTTCTTGTTGTCCTTGGAGGCAAGTTTTTCACCTTTGCGTTTGCTGGCGGACGCCGCCGCCTCGTTTTCCACGCCGATCAGATAACTGTTGCCGCTGACCGAATTGAAGGAGAGTTGAAGATAAAGGGGCTTGATGGCGGTGATTTCCATCTTTTCAGGCCCGAGTTGCGGGCCGGACGAAGCTTTGACGGGCCGGCCGTCGGCCGATTTCAACCAGAGGACAGGGTTGAAGAGATTATGGTTGCGGGTGAAGTCCAGGCGGGCGACAGCCTGAACGCGTTGGAGGGCGGCTTCAGGAAGGGCGAGATCGAGCGGCGGCAGTTCCTTGATTTTGGGATGCGTCAGAACATCGTGCATCTCGGTCAACTTGGCGCGCTTGCTGCCAAGAATGACGGGCAATAGGGCGACGGCGACGGTCAAACCCAGGAGCACCACGCCCAGCACAACTTTTTCGTAATGTTTTTTTAGGAGCTCCATGCGAAATCTATTTTACGGCTTTGAGCTTCACCACCTGGATCAACAACGTGACCCGGAGCTGGTGCTCGTTAATGAAAATGGAGGGGCCTTTGTTAGCGGCCGGGGCGACCACCACCGGGGCCGGCGCGGGGGCGTAAGGCGTGCCACCACCCGGAACTCCATAACGGCGGCTAAAATCATCCCGTGCATTAAACGCCTGGGCTGGCTGCTGCGCCACCGGGGCAACGGAATAAACCGGCTGGCTGACGGTGGTGTCCACGCTGACGGCAGCCGGTTCAACGTTGATATTCTTGACCATGAAACAATGCGGAGAGCTGGCCAGCCCGCTGAGCACGCCCGCCAGCTCGGCGCTGAAACAGCGAAAGCTGACTTCGTACGGCGTCAAGTCCGCCAAGGGCGTGGCAGAAGTTTTTTGCGAGAGATAATCCGGTGTGTTTTTATCGTCCGCCACCGAGACCAATTCCCGCCGCACGCTCTCGAGCGAGTTGATTTTGGCGCGGAAGAGCACGTCACAGATGGCTTTGATTTCACCCAACTGAACCGCCAGCTTGTCCAAGCTGCCGGGATCAAAATTCATGAGATGCCGTTGGGACTCAAACGTGAATTGGTAATCACGCGGCAAAGTGACGCTCCCCTGCCCCGCGGCGCGGGCCAACTGAGCAATGGTGTTCCGCAGTTGGGCGGCGAACTCTTCCTTGGCCACCTTGGGTGAATCGGGAATGGGCGTGCAGCGTTCGAAATACGGCCGGGCTTTGTTGATGTAAGCACGGAGGGCTTTTTCCTGCTCCTTGGCGGCGGCGACGTTGTCGATGCTGCCCGAGCCGGGATGCGGATTCAGCTTGTTGAGGCGGTCGAGCTCGGCATATTGCGCGGCGATGTCCTCGGTGATCTTGCCTTCGCTGGAGATCGCGGAGACCAGGTAAAATCCGCCCAGCACCATCAAGGCGACAGCCACCAGACTGCCCACGACAAAGTATAAATTTCGCTTGATCCAGGACATACTAAAACTTGAGCGGCTGTTTTAACTTTAAGTTCATTCCAAACGTGAAGGTCCCGGTGGCTTCATCAACGTTAATCGCGCCGGACAACCCCGTTTCCTCTTTGTTAAACATGGGGTCTTCCTTCAGCATCCGTTCCACGGCGTAGGCAATGACAGTGTTGGCCGAGGCCTCGGTGGCGGTGAGGTTCACCGCCCGGCAAAGAATGGTGACCGAATCGACCTCGTTGGTACCGGCCTTGGCTGTCTTTTTCACGGTCGCAGCCGGTTGCCCTTCAGCCGGCGGGGCATCCGCCGCGGGTGCAGCGGGAGCAGCGGGGCGCAATCCGTAGCGCTCCATCATGCGGCGATCGCCGCCAAACGGCAGGGTGGAAGCAGCTTCGCTCATCCCGGGAGCCTGGTCCGCGCCCGCGCCGCTGCCCAGGGCGTCATCGGTGATGAATTTCTCAATCCAGACGCCCGTGGCGGTGTGCAGCGTGTTGCTGGTTTCGCCTTCCACCTGCAACAGCACGCGATGCAACTCGGTCAGCACATCACCCCACCCGTAACGGTTCTGGATCCAGGAGGCGATCTGCTGGGCATCCTGTTCGGACTTTTTCATGTCCCCGTAGGCCTTTTTGAATTGCACTTCGCGAGCCAGCAAAGGCTGGATGCTCGCCTTGAGCTTCTCCAATTCGTCCGCATTGACACTGGCCAGGTTCTTAAACAACAGGCCCGAGGCAAAAACAACGGCAACGAGGCTGAAGACCGTGGCAATGAAGTAAGGCTTTTTCTGGTTGAATTGCACCCAGTTCAGCGTGCTCTCCGGCATCAGGTTCAGTTCCACCGGGCAATGCGCCAGGTTGCGCAGACCGAGGCCGACGACTTCGCCGAGCGAATGCGCGACGCGGGCGAGATCCTCCAGGTTGATGGCGGGATCGATCTGCACGTTGCGCAAGGGGTTGAAATACTCCACCGGCACGTTGAGCTTCTCCGCGAAGAACTGGGCGGTATAGGGCATGATGGACGCCCCGCCCGAAAGGAACAAGCGTTGCGGTGCCGAACCGCCCTGCTGGCCGCGGTAGAACTGCATCGTCTGATTGACCTGGATGTGCAGGCGGGTCATGAACTGACGCGCGATCTTGGAAATGGCGGCTTGATGCGCGTTCTCGGGTTCTTCGTAAGCGCCGCCCAAACTGACGAAACCTTCGCTGATCTTCTTCTTTTCAGCTTCGGGAAAGGGCAGCTTGGATTCGTTGGCGAAATCTTGAGTAATGGAATTAGCACCCAGATTGATGCTGCGGGAATAGACCTTGCCTTTTTCAAAGAAGAGGAGGTTGCTGGTCTTGGCGCCGATATCCAGCAGCATCGTGCAATCTTCCAGATCGCCGTAGTTATAACGGAAGGCATTGCACAGCGCCGCGGGGGAGACATCCGCCAATTGCAAACGCAGGCCGGCCGATTCGGTCACGCGGAACAACCCTTCCACGATGTCGGCCTTGATGGCGACGAGCAGGACTTCCAACTCACCGGTCGCGGTGGAGCCCAGGATCTGATAATCCCAAACCACCTCGGCCAGCGGGAAAGGAACATTTTGCTGGGCCTCGTACTGGATGATCTGGGTGACTTTGGAAGTCTCGACGGGAGGCAGCTTGACGAACTTGGAAAAAACGTGAAAACCCGGCGCGCAGACGTTGACCTCCTTCGAGCGAATCCCCTTCTCGGCCAGAAGTTCCTGCAGAGCCTTCTGCATGGTGCTTTCGCGCGTGGCTTCCTGGGCCCCCTCCGCCCCCAAGGATTTGAAGCCGTATTCCTTCAAACGCAGCCCGCCGACCTCGTTCACCTCGAACTCAGCCAACTTGAGACTGCCCGCCCCGAAATCAACGGTCAAAAATGACTTTGAATTTAACATTCAGTTTTTTTGCCTCCAAACAACCGCCGTTCCCAGGCTTCCGCCCCGGACATGCTGAAGGCAATCCGTGGTGGTTACTGAAAATTCGCCGGATGGTCAAACATAAAATCTGTTTTCGCACTACTTTCTTCGCCGGAATTTCCGGCGAAGCACAGACTTTTCAGACCTTGGTCCGAAAATATTCGATGGTTTTTTTCAATCCTTCCTTTAGGGGAACCTTGGGTTCCCAACCGAGTTTTGTTTTCGCACGCGTAATATTTGGCCGACGCTGTTTCGGATCATCCTGCGGCAGCGGCTTGAACACTATTTTGCTCCGCGAACCGGTCGCCTCGATGATTTCCCGCGCAAACTCCAGCATGCTCATTTCATGCGGGTTTCCAATATTGACAGGGTCAACCGAGGAACTGTTCATTAATCGGTAAATCCCCTCAATTAAATCCGACACGTAGCAAAAGCTCCGGGTTTGGGTGCCCTGCCCGAAGACCGTCAAAGGTTTGCCTTTCAAGGCTTGGCTGACGAAAGCCGGGACCACCCGACCGTCGTTCAGGCGCATGCGTGGGCCGTAGGTGTTGAAGATGCGCACGATGCGGGTTTCAACTCCATGCTCACGATGGTAGGCCATGGCGAGCGCCTCGGCGAAGCGCTTGGCTTCGTCATAACAGCCACGCGGCCCGATGGTGTTGACATTGCCCCAATACTCCTCGGTTTGGGGATGGACCAGCGGGTCGCCATAAATTTCCGAGGTGGAAGCCAAAAGGAATCGTGCCCCTTTGTTTTTGGCCAAGCCCAGCGCCTTGTGAGTACCCAACGAGCCGACTTTCAACGTCTGAATGGGAATTTCCAGGTAATCGATGGGGCTGGCGGGCGACGCGAAATGCCAGACGAAATTGACCGGCACGTCCAGGAAGATGAACTCCGTCACATCCTGCTGGATAAACTTGAAATTGGGATTGCCGCCCAAGTGGGCGATGTTATCGACCGAGCCGGTGACAAAATTATCGATGGCAATGACCTTGTGGCCGCGCGCCAACAACAGATCGGCCAGGTGAGAGCCCAAAAATCCCGCCCCCCCCGTGATTACCGAGGTGGGCTGCTTGGTTGCCGAGGCTGGCTTTTTCTTGGCAGGCATAGTTTTTAGGATGGCGGCCGGCGGTGAGCAACCGGCGGAAGCTTAGGATTGATTCTGGCGAACAGCAGTTCATCGGGCACCGGTCCCAATTAACACGATGGGGATTGTGCGCCAGAGAATTTTTACGTCAAGCCAAAGCGACCAGTTATCGATATATTCCAGATCCAAGCGGACCCAGTCCCGGAAATCAGACACGTTATTACGACCGCTGATCTGCCACAAACAAGTGAGGCCAGGCTTGACACTCAGGCGGCGGCGGTGCGCAAAGTCGTCAAAACGTTTGACTTCATCCACAGGCAGCGGGCGGGGGCCGACCATGCTCATCTCGCCACGGAGGACGTTGAACAATTGGGGCAACTCATCGAGGCTGAATTTGCGCAGGAAACGGCCGATGGAGGTGATCCGGGGGTCGTTCGTGATCTTAAAGACGGGGCCGGACATCTCATTCATGGCGGCCAATTCCGCCTGACGCTGTTCGGCGTTGGTTTCCATGGTGCGAAACTTCAAAATGGTGAACGGTTGGCCGTTCAAACCACACCGTTGCTGCCGGAACAGGATTGGTCCCGGGGAATTAAGTTTGATCAACGAACCGATGATGACGAACACCGGGGAACCCACGACCACCGCGACGAAGGCGACCACGACATCGAAGACCTGCTTGATCACGCTTTGCCACGAAGCCCCGGGCGTGGTGCTGAAAACCATGACCGGGCGGCCCTGAAAATCATCGAAGCTGGTGTGGGAAATCTGGGTCTTGAAGAAATCAGCGATGAGCCAGACCTCCACACCTTCGAGCTCGCAGGTTTTGATGGCGTTCTCGACCTGCTCGAAATAATTGTGGCGGGCGTTCAGGATGACGCCGTTCACCGAATGTTCGTGCAACAGGTGGCTCAACTCCTCCACGGATTTGACGTTGAGGTCAAGCTCGGCCAGCACGACCATCCCGTCCTCGGGGCGCGCCCGGAGTTGCTGCCGCATGCGGGCCGTTTCCTCCCCGGTGCCGACGAGAATGAACCGGCGCTCGAACTGGGTGCGCGCAAATTTGCTCCGCAACCCGAAGCGCAAGATTTCCTCCTTCGCGAAGATGAGCACGAAACTGATGAAACCGAACAGCACGGTCACCGAGCGGGCCAGATCCAGGCGGAAGAAGAACAGAAACAGGATCAAACCGATGGCGGTGAAAAAGCAACCTTTGAAGAGCGGCCAGGCCGTCGAGCGGCGGGGCGCGAGCAGCGGCCGATCATAGAAGCCCTGAGCTTCCAGCACCAGCGGGCCGCCCGGAATGAGGGCGATGTAGAGCAGGAAAAAGGCTTGAAAGGGGCTGACGGCTTCCAGCCCGAGCCAGGCGATGATCTCGGCATCGGCGCGCAACTGCCAGGCAAACCAGAAGCTGAAGGCGAAAATGATCGCGTCCAACAACTGTTGAATCTGCATCTTGATCTGGCGATGACGACGTAACATGTTCGAGTTTCAGCTAACTTTGAATCCGTAACAAAACCGGCGAACCGGCGCAATCAAACTGGCATCTCGGCTGGTATCCACCAACCGGGCCGACCGTCAGAGAGAGTAAGCCGAGCTATTTGGAGGCCGCCTGCGTGACGGCGGTTCCGACGCTCAGTGGACCGGGAACCTTCTGAAATTGAGGCACGGAGGCCTGAATAAATTTTTGCATGCGGGCGTAGGTCGCCTCTTCCTGACCGGGCTCGCAGACCGCGAAGCAGGTGATGTAGGCCCAACGTTCAAGGACGCCCGTGCGCAGCAGTTCCCCGGCCATGCTCCACATTCTCGCGCCATGGCTGGCGGTAAGCTGATGATCATCCACGAACCAATAAACATAAATCCCATGATAGGTGAACGGTTTCCCGTCCTTCATGAATTGCCGGCGGGTCAACAGCTTCATCACCGGCAGATCATAGTGCTGCGGGCGTTGCATCGGCACGGTGGTCTCGATGGACTTCTCATCGTCAATCGTCCAGCCCTGGCCTTTGAGGCAGAATTGGGGCTTATGAATGGTGCTGCGGTCGGAGCCCATCAGCACCACATTCAGCAGGGTTTGGAAGCCGTCGGCAGCCTTGTAGCGGCGCTGGACGAAGCTGCTGTCCTGCGGCATGTAGAGGAACAGATTGGTATCCAGTTCGACAGCTTCCGACGTGTAATCGAGCACCAGTTCCGGCAGCAGGATTTCCTTTCGCGGGCTGTGGGGGATGTCTTTGGTAAAAATGCCCGGCTGCCCGAGCCGTTGATTCGCCTTCAACCGCGACAACAGGCCCGCCGCGGCTCCAATCAGCCCCAAGGCCACAAACAGGATGATCCATTTCTGCTTGTTCATACGGGTTTGGGGTTCAGCGGCAGTCCCGGTACCAGCGGTCGGTCCCGCAGCCAGTAGCCCAGCGCCATCACTCCCGCGATGGCCGGCACGTAGGGAACCAAACTGAAAAACCAGTGTTCATGGACGTAATTGCCGGCGGATTGACCGGAGATCTCCGCCGCGACGATGATAAACATCATGCGAATAACGTTCCCTACCACCGCCAAGGGGAAGGCCGCCGCTATCATGAGCATCCGCTTCCAATTTTTTTCAAAATTTATAAACCCGTAAACGGTGGAAAGACAGAGGATGGCCACGACGCTGCGCAATCCGCTGCAAGCCGCAGCGACCTCGTATTGGTAGCTGCCCGACGCGTTCGAGAGCGCGGTCCCGGAGCGGACCACATCGATTCCCAAAATCGGCGAAATCGCCGCGACGATTTTGCAAACGAGGATGCGCAAGGGGAAGGTGATCGGTTCGCCGATGGTGGCGATGGGAACGCAAAAAGCAACGAGGAAAAAGGGGAAGAAACTGGCGCGCAACCAAGCCGGACCCCAGGCCAGTCCCATCAGCGCATAAACGCCCACGAACAACGCGACAATCGAGACGCGTTGTTGCTGCACCAAGTAGCCCACTGAATGCAGCACGAGGGCGAAGGCGAGGAGCAGCAAGGCCGGCGACCAAACACGATTTGGCAGCGCCAGCAATTGTTTTCGCTTCCACCAGAACAGCACCAAAACCAAAGCCGGAATGAACAACCCGTGCTCGTCGGACTTGTCGCCGCTTTCATAAGCGTTATACATCCAATGCAGGAGGGAAGCGGTGTCGATGTAACCGAAAGTACAATTGCCGAGAAAATGAAACAGCAGCAACCAGGCGGCGAAAAGACTCAAAAACAACCCTTTGTTCGGCAACCGTTCCCAGCATTGCAGAAACTCTGCGCCGAAACCGGGCGCAGGCGCTGCCGCGGCGCTATCTTGTTTGCCGTTCATGTCTCTTTCTGATGTTACTTAGACCATAAATTCAGGCCTGCGCTCAATCAAATTCGCAGTTCCCACAAACTGCGTCGCAAGTTCGGGAGGTTTGCAACCGAAATGATTTTCCAATCGCTGGGTAGGACGCAAGAGCTGAAGCCCCACCATCTTGAAATCTCAACTCGCCCCGATGCCAGATTCGGGTCTGGTACGGAAAGATTGGAGAGAGCGAGCCGACTATTTCTTGGTCATCTCGTCGTAGATCCACTTATAGGTCTTTTCCAGACCGTCGCGCAGCTTGGTGTTGGGTTCCCAGCCGAGATACTTCTCGATGAGGGTGTTGTCGCTGTTGCGACCTTTGACGCCTTTGGGCGCGCCCAAATTATAACTCCGCTTGAGCTTGATGCCGGCGATGCCTTCGACGATGTCCACCAAGCCGTTGATGCTTACGAGTTCGCTGCTGCCGAGGTTGATTGGCTCCAGAATATCGCTGGCCAGGATGGATTGGGTGCCCTTTACGCAGTCATCGATATACATAAAACTGCGGGTCTGATGGCCATCACCCCAGATTTCGATCTCATGTTTGCCGGAGAGCTTGGCCTGGATCACTTTGCGGCACACCGCGGCCGGCGCCTTTTCGCGTCCGCCGTCATACGTGCCGTAGGGGCCATAAACATTGTGGTAACGCGCCACGCGCGTGATGAGCCCGAAATCCTCGCGGAAATGGCGGCACATGCGCTCGCTGAACAGCTTCTCCCAGCCATAACCGTCCTCCGGCATCGCGGGATAAGCGTCGCTTTCCTTGAGCGCGGTGACATCGGCTGAGGTTTGCTTGTCGGCGGCATAGACACAGGCGGAGGAGGCGTAAAAAAACCGTTTGACACCATGTTTGCGGGCGGCCATGCACAGATGCGTATTGATGAGCACCGAGAGCATGCAGAGCGCGCGATTGTTCTCGATGAAACCCATCCCGCCCATGTCGGCGGCGAGATTATAAACGGTGTCAGCGCCCTGGAGGGCTTTTTCGCAAGCCTCTTTTTCCTGTAAATCCAACTGCAGATTCTCCACTTTCTGGGAGACCTGATACCATTCCTTGAACGGTTTGATGTCCACGGAGCGGATGTCCCGATGCCCTTGGCGCAACAGGTCCGCAATGAGGTGGCCGCCGATGAATCCACCGCCGCCACAAACAACGATTTTTCCAGAACTCATATTTTTTTAGTTAATCACTAAATCGTAGGCAGCGGCGGGATTAGTTCAAGCCGATAATTCCGGGTCGGCCATCGGATAGGAATTCGCAAACCGAAATCCGGCGGTTCGATTTGCTTTCTTCGCACCACCGCACTAGACTTCGACTCAGCAGCCAAGACTTAACCAGCAAAGGAGATACTTATATGACCACATTCGCGTATTCCGCGGTGGATTCTCTGGGGAAAGAAACCAAGGGAACCCTCCAAGCCGCCGACCAAGCCGAAGTCCTTCATCGTCTCAAGGAGATGGGCTTCTTCCCGATGAAAGTCGCTCCCATGGTTCCGCAACTGAGCCCGGCGGAACGCGTTCAACGCCACGCCGCACGACTCGGCCTTCAATCCAAATCCGGCACCCGCCCGGCGCCGCGCAGTTTCCGCGGCCGCATCAAGGCCAAACGGCTGGTCCTCTTCACGCGCCAACTCGCGACCTTGCTTGAGGCCGGCATGCCGCTGCTACGCAGCCTGCGCCTGCTGGAGGAGCAGGAAACTCACCCGCCGCTCAAACGGCTGATCGCCGCGCTGGGTCTTTCCATTGAGAGCGGCAGCACCTTCAGTGAAGCGCTCAGCCAATATCCCAGGAGCTTCAATCACCTGTACGTGAGCATGATCAAAGCGGGCGAACTGGGTGGCATGCTCGAAACTTCGCTGCAACGGCTCGCTGATTTCATGGAGAAGGCCCAGAAAATCAAAGGCAAGGTCAAAGCGGCGATGTTCTACCCGGCGGCGGTGGTCACGGTGGCGGGCGCGGTCATGGCGTTGTTGACGCTGTTTGTCATACCCAAGTTCAAGGAGGTGTTTCTCAGCCTGGGGAACGGTCGTCCCCTGCCCGCCTTTACCCAGTTCGTGCTCGGCATCAGCGACGCGATCAAAAGCCATTTCCTCCTCGGATTGTTGGCGGCGGTTGCCAGCTATCTCCTCTTGATAATCGGTCTGCGCACCGCCGCTGGACGGCGCGCGTTCGATTATTTCAAACTGAAAGCGCCGGTGTTCGGCCCGCTCTTCCGCAAACTCGCCATCAGCCGGTTCACCCGCACGCTCGGGACGCTCGTCAGCAGCGGCGTGCCGATCCTGCAAGCGCTCACCATCGTCAAGGAAGCCACCGGCAACGTCATCATGGGCCGCCTCGTCGGTCGCGTGCATGAGAACGTCAAGCAAGGCGAAAGCATCGTCGGCCCGCTGCGCCATTCCGGCATCTTCCCCGTGATGGTCGCCGGCATGGTGGATGTGGGCGAACAAACCGGCGCGCTGCCCGAGATGCTCAACAAAATCGCCGACAACTACGACGAGGAAGTAGACAATTCCGTCGCGGCCATGCTTTCGCTGCTGGAACCGATCATGATCGTCTTCCTGGCCGTGGTTGTGGGAAGCATCGTCATCGCGATGTTTCTGCCGATTTTGGACCTGACCAACCAGGGGGATTTCAATCGTCCGGGTGAAATGTGAAGATATGCGTTTGAATCCTGCGCAGCCCGGCTCGGTCCAGCGGGGCGCAGGCGCTGTCGGATGATCCGCGGAGTGATCAGGGTTTTGTCCGCAAGTGGTCGGGGAGACCGGCTATCTAACACGGTTGCGTTGTCCGGCTCATCGTGACGATAAAGATGCCATAGTCGCTCACCGACCCCCTTCCCAAATCCACAATAAATACGGACACTTTCTGCGTTCTGAGGCTAATGGCTGGCCGGGGTAACGCCACCGGGTAACCGTATCCGCCCCTATTTCCGGGTGTCGCGCCTCAATTGAAGTCATGAAGCGGACCTGACGCATTACGGGTGGAATCGACGCTCCCCTCCTTCCCGGGTGATCTCAAAACCAGCCATTTTGCAGATAAAAGGGTTTGGCAGGCGCCATGCTCCTCTCTTTCGGTAAGCAACCCATGAGGTAACTTATGAAGATTCGACGCCGCGCTTTCACCCTGATCGAACTCCTTGTCGTCATCGCCATCATCGCGGCTATCGCCGCCCTGCTCCTGCCGGCTTTGTCTGCTGCCAAGAAGCGGGCGCTGCGCAGCAGCATAACCTCGGCGGGCGCCACCCTGCCCACCGTCGCGCGACCGGAACCCGCCAGATCGGGATCGGCCGACTCGCCCCAGCGGCCCCTCGCCATGGTCCAGAGCTTTGCCGCCTCGGTCTCGCTCAAGCCGGGACTGAGTGTGGGCACCGCCCAACCGGAGTCGATCTACACCGCGCAACTCAAAACCAAGTTCCAGGCCTCCAACCCCGCGGGCAAGGGTGCGTGCGAAGTGCTCCTGCCCCTGCCCCCGCAGATCATCTCGCTGACCGATCTCGAAGTGACCGTCAACTCCCAGGCCAGCGAAACGGTTGAAATCCGCGGCGACAAACTGGTGTGGTTCGGCACCCTGCCGGGTGAACCCACGCCCATGACCATCGCCTTCTCGGCGGTCGGCAAGGGGCTTTACAACCTCCAAACCCCTCCCTGTGGCATCTTGGACACCTTCCACATCGACGTGACGGCCGTCGGTTCGGATGTGCGCATGCTCGAACTCTCACTACAGCCCACCAAGTATGTTCGCGGGAACGGCCAGACCATCTATACCTGGGATTACCAGCGCCTGCTCTTTGGACGACCGATTGCGCTGGACGTGTTGGGCGTCGCCCCCATCGATCGGCTGGGTGAACTCACCTGGCTCGGACCGGCGAGCGTGGTGGTGTTCGGCTTGCTGCTGGGCTTGGTTGCGCACGCCTTTGCCATCCAAAACTATGACCGCTGGATGCTCCTGCTCGTTCTGGGCACCTTCACGGGCGCTTATCCGCTGATGTACTTCGCCCAAGAGTTCATCCCCCTCAACGCCGCCATCCTTTCCTCCTCCGTTATCGTGCTGCTGGTCACCGCCGTCCGTTCAGCGACGATCATGGGGACGCGCCTGGCGCTCTTCGGCACCATCCTGCCGGCCGCGGCCATCCTCACGGTCACGCTCCTGGCCGCCATCCATCCGCGACTGCAGGGAATCCTCATCACCGGCACCGGCATGGCGATGTTCATCGTGGCGATGCTGTTGATTCCCCGGTTGAAACGGGAAAAACTGCCACCCCGTGACGTTCAGCCCGCAATCGCCTAGAGCCTGTAAAGGGGTCACCCATTCGCAGACCATTCGCACCATTCGCTTGCAGCAAACAATCTTCGTCGTCATTTCCTCCGCTTTTCCCGCTGACACTTGGCGCGATATGCAGACGGACTGCAGCGGATCAGACGGCGAAAGATCCGGTTGAAGAACGA